>NZ_CP102951.1:5400000-5689345 GCF_024741815.1 Pseudomonas sp. LS1212 | reverse complement strand
CGAATCGAAACTGTCACGCGAGGGTTCCTCGCTATGCTCGGTTACGGCTGCAGCCGCTGGGGCCATCGCCACTGGAGCCTGCACAGGAGCCGGTGGCGCGGCTTGCGCCTGCGAGGCCGCAGCTGCTGCGGCCAGCGGGGCATTGGGCGCTGCACGGGGCGCAGAGCTGCGTCGGCTGCCTATTAATAAGGAAAGCGCAGGCGCGATGCCGTTGCCGTGCTCGCCCAACAGTTCGAGCAAGCGGCCCAGGTATTTCTCATTGACCCAATCGAGAACAAAGCGGTTGGGTGCATACACACGCAACTCGTCGCCTTCGGCTTCGACCTGTAGCGGACGGATCCAGGTGTTGAATTGCTGGGCAGGCAGTTCATCGCGCAGAAGCTCCACGCACTGCTGCCAAAGTTCCACTGACACGGATATCCCCTGAGTTGAAAGCCGGTGAGGCAAAAACAGAGCCCATTGTACCGGCCGGCCGCGCACTTATCCACATGCCGATGCGCTAGAGATGGTGATAAATCAGCAGGTTAATGACCGAAATGACCTTTTAGGCTTGTGAATAAGCTCTGTGGATAACCGTGGTTAAGATCTATGCACAAGTGGGGGTTGAGGTCAGTGGATAACTCTGCTGTGGATAACTGGCAATTTCATACACAGCTTTTCCGAGGGCGCGGCACAGGGAGAGCACCGCTTCTAGACAAGGTTATTATTCTCTGTACAGTACGTAAAATAAGGCCTTGAGGCACTTATCCACAGAGGATACCCCTGCTAAGATCTATAAGTTCTACAGAAAAGCTTTAAATAATTCCCTTCTCTATTTTTATATCTAAGTGATCCGTTGCTCAACGCTCTCCTGAAAAAACCCGGCGAACCACCGCTTATCTCTTCTTGAAGGAAAAGCTGGTTGGAAATTGACCTGCGGCCTTGCTTTCTCTAGAATCGCCGGTCTCTTAAAACGGGGGCCATTCCGGCCCGTTGTCGACGAACCAGGTAACACGCCATGAAACGTACTTTCCAACCAAGCACTATCAAACGCGCCCGTACTCACGGTTTCCGTGCTCGCATGGCTACCAAAAACGGTCGTGCCGTCCTGTCGCGTCGTCGCGCCAAAGGTCGTGCACGTCTGGCAGTTTGATAATCCGGCACTGGTGGTGAGTCAGGACTTCAGTCGGGAAAAGCGTCTTCTCACCCCCCGACACTTCAAAGCGGTCTTTGACTCCCCAACCGGCAAGGTTCCAGGGAAAAACCTCCTGCTCCTTGCTCGCGAAAACGGTCTCGATCATCCCCGCTTGGGGCTTGTGATCGGGAAAAAGAGCGTCAAGCTCTCCGTTCAGCGCAATCGCCTCAAACGCTTGATGCGCGATTCCTTTCGCCTGCACCAGGATCTGCTGGTCGGGTGGGATATCGTGATCGTCGCGCGCAAAGGTTTGGGCGACGTAGAAAACCCAGAATTGCATCAGCACTTTGGCAAACTCTGGAAGCGCCTTGCACGTAGTCGGCCTGCTCCAGTGGTTAACGCCGAATCTGTAGGGGTAGACATTCAAAATGCGTAAACTGGCACTCGTTCCAATCCAGTTTTACCGTTACGCCATCAGTCCACTGATGGCCAGTCACTGTCGTTTCTATCCCAGTTGCTCCTGCTACGCGTATGAAGCCATTGAAAATCATGGCCTTCTGCGCGGTGGCTGGCTGACCATCCGTCGTTTGGGTCGCTGTCACCCGTGGAATGCTGGTGGCTTTGACCCGGTTCCGCCTGCCCCATCTCCCCGTACTTCTTCGATAGCCGAGTAATCATGGATATTAAACGCACGATCCTGATCGTAGCCCTGGCAATCGTGTCCTACGTCATGGTCCTGAAATGGAACCAAGACTACGGCCAAGCAGCCTTGCCGACTCAGAATGTTGCTACCAACAGCACCGCACCGGCCCTGCCGGATACCGCACTTGGTAACAACGCATCCGCGAGTGCCGATGTGCCAAGCCCCAACGCAGATTCCAGTACACCTGCATTGGCCCCGGCACCTGTCAGCAAGGATCTGATTCGGGTAAAAACCGACGTACTCGATCTGGCTATCGATCCTAACGGTGGCGATATCGCGCAGCTGATGCTGCCGAAGTACCCGCGTCGCCAGGACCATCCGGATATCCCGTTCCAACTGTTCGATAACGGTAGCGAGCGAACCTATCTGGCGCAAAGTGGCCTGACCGGGGTGAACGGCCCCGATGCCCGTCCGTCGGGTCGTCCGCTGTATTCCACCGAGCAAAAGAGTTATCAACTGGCCGATGGCCAGAATCAGCTGGTCGTTGATCTCAAATTCACCGACGCCGGCGTCAACTACATCAAGCGTTTCACCTTCAAACGGGGTGAATACGACCTGGTTGTCACCTATCTGATCGATAACCAGAGCCCTCAGGCCTGGACCGGCAACCTGTTCGCGCAATTGAAGCGTGACGCCAGTTCCGATCCATCCTCGAGCACAGCGACTGGCACGGCGACCTATCTGGGTGCCGCCCTGTGGACAGCTTCCGAGCCCTACAAGAAAGTGTCGATGAGCGACATGGACAAGGGGGCGGTGAAGGAAAATGTCGACGGCGGTTGGGTAGCCTGGTTGCAGCACTATTTTGTAACCGCGTGGATTCCAACCAAGACAGATACCAACGTCGTCCAGACGCGCAAGGACAGCCAAGGTAATTACATAGTCGGTTTCACCGGCCCTGCATTGAATGTCGCACCGGGTGCCAAGGCTGAAACAAGCGCCAAGCTCTATGCAGGTCCCAAGATCCAGGAAAAACTCAAAGAGTTGTCCCCTGGTCTGGAACTGACCGTCGACTACGGCATTCTCTGGTTCCTTGCCCAGCCGATTTTCTGGCTGCTGGAACATATCCACAGCCTGCTGGGTAACTGGGGCTGGTCGATTATCGTCCTGACGATGCTGATCAAGCTGCTGTTCTTCCCATTGTCTGCTGCCAGCTACAAGTCCATGGCGCGCATGCGTGCCGTTGCACCGAAACTGGCTGCGCTCAAAGAGCAGCATGGCGATGACCGGCAGAAAATGTCGCAGGCCATGATGGAGCTGTACAAGAAAGAGAAGATCAATCCGCTGGGTGGTTGCTTGCCAATCCTCGTGCAGATGCCGGTTTTCCTGTCTCTGTACTGGGTGTTGCTGGAAAGCGTGGAAATGCGCCAGGCCCCATGGATGTTCTGGATCACTGACCTGTCGATCAAGGATCCATTCTTCATCCTGCCGATCATCATGGGCGCGACCATGTTCATTCAGCAGCAGCTGAACCCGACTCCACCGGATCCGATGCAGGCCAAGGTGATGAAGCTGATGCCGATCATCTTCACCTTCTTCTTCCTGTGGTTCCCGGCTGGTCTGGTGCTGTACTGGGTTGTGAACAACTGCTTGTCGATCGCACAGCAGTGGTACATCACTCGCAACATTGAAGCGGCCAGCAAGAAAGCTGCCGCCTGACAGGTTGATCATCTAACCTGTGGATAAAACGCCCCCTCGTGGGGCGTTTTGCTATCTGTCGTTTATGTCGAGAGGCCTACGATTATGAGTACTCCCCGTGAAACCATCGCGGCGATCGCAACGGCCCAGGGCCGCGGCGGCGTCGGCATCGTGCGTATCTCCGGGCCTCTGGCGAATCAGGCTGCCAGCGCAATCACCGGCCGCACTTTGACGCCTCGTTACGCACACTACGGACCTTTTCGGGCTGATGATGCCCAGGTCATCGATGAAGGGATCGCACTTTATTTTCCGGGTCCGAATTCATTTACCGGTGAGGATGTCCTTGAACTGCAAGGCCATGGCGGCCCGGTCGTTCTGGATATGCTGCTGCAGCGCTGCCTGCAGCTCGGCTGTCGCCTGGCCAGGCCCGGTGAATTCAGCGAACGAGCCTTCCTCAATGACAAGCTCGACCTGGCCCAGGCCGAGGCCATTGCCGACCTGATTGAAGCGAGTTCTGCGCAAGCTGCACGCAATGCGCTGCGTTCGTTGCAAGGGGCGTTTTCCCAGCGTGTGGATAACCTGACGGAAAAGCTCATCAACCTGCGGATCTACGTGGAAGCCGCGATCGACTTTCCTGAAGAGGAAATCGATTTCCTTGCCGATGGCCATGTATTGAGCATGCTCGATCAGGTCCGCGGAGATTTATCCACAGTGGTTCGCGAAGCCGGACAGGGTGCATTGCTGCGCGATGGCATGACCGTGGTCATTGCCGGCCGACCCAATGCTGGCAAATCGAGCCTGTTGAACGTTCTGGCAGGACGCGAAGCGGCCATCGTGACGGATATCGCCGGCACCACCCGGGATATTCTTCGTGAACATATCCACATCGATGGCATGCCGTTGCATGTGGTCGATACCGCTGGCTTGCGCGATACCACCGACCATGTGGAAAAGATCGGCGTCGAGCGTGCACTCAAGGCCATTGGCGAAGCGGACAGGGTATTGCTGGTAGTCGATGCTACCGCACCGGAGGCTGACGACCCGTTCGCGCTGTGGCCGGAATTCCTGGAACAGCGGCCGGACCCGGCCAAGGTCACGCTGATCCGCAATAAAGCCGACCTCAGCGGCGAGCCCATTGCGATGGAGCAATGTGGTGATGGCCACGTCACCATCTCCTTGAGTGCCAAAACAGCAGACCAGGGATTGGACCTGCTGCGCGAGCATCTGAAGGCGTGCATGGGTTATGAACAAACCGCTGAAAGCAGCTTCAGCGCTCGCAGGCGGCATCTGGAGGCACTCAAGCAGGCCAGTAACTACCTTGAACACGGTCGGGCGCAATTGACACTGGCCGGCGCCGGAGAGCTATTGGCCGAGGATCTGCGCCAGGCTCAACAAGCATTGGGCGAGATTACCGGGGCCTTTAGCTCGGACGATTTGCTGGGACGCATCTTCTCGAGCTTCTGCATCGGTAAGTAATTTTCTTATCCACAACCCCGGCTCACCCTTTGGAGCCGGGGTTTGCGTTTTCTCCCTTCTGATTTCCCTGCTCATCGAGATTGAATGGCTCCATCTCGGTGGCGTAGCCGTGTCCGCGTTTTTTACACACAGCCCCTGACCTGTGGATTAAGCCCTGTGGAAAACCAAGCCTTAGCTCAGTTGATAACTGGGCCTCAAAGCTGACGATAAACCCGCCTGTGGACAACCACCTGTTTCATCCACAGGTTTAAACCGCTTATCCAGAACGCTCCTGAGCACATGACCACAGACTTTTGAACCTCTGTACATATTGATCTATAACGGCTACAGAACGTTATCCACAGAAAGGGTGCTCACTAGAAATAAACATAAAAACAAAGCTTTAATAAATTCTTCTCTCTTTATTTCTATTGATCGTCATTATCCACAGCTGGTTAAATTTTGCGCAAAAGGTTCCTTTAGAGGGGCTGAAGTCCCTATACTTGTCCGCTATCCCAATTTCCCATCCCTATTTACCCCTAAAGAACAGGCACGAGGTGCGTGGTGGATTTCCCTTCCCGTTTTGAAGTGATCGTCATCGGCGGCGGCCATGCCGGAACCGAGGCTGCGCTTGCGTCAGCACGCATGGGCGCAAAAACCCTGCTGCTTACACATAACGTGGAAACACTCGGGCAAATGAGCTGCAACCCGGCCATTGGTGGTATTGGCAAGAGCCATCTGGTCAAGGAAATCGATGCCCTGGGCGGCGCGATGGCGACTGCTACCGATAAAGGCGGCATCCAGTTCCGTGTCTTGAACAACCGCAAAGGCCCCGCTGTGCGGGCAACCCGCGCTCAGGCGGACCGCGTTCTCTACAAGGCAGCAGTGCGCGAGATCCTGGAAAACCAGCCGAACCTGTGGATATTCCAACAGTCCTGCGACGACCTGATCGTCGAGCAGGATCAGGTGCGTGGCGTCGTGACCCAGATGGGTCTGCGTTTCTTTGCAGATTCCGTGGTACTGACTACCGGTACCTTCCTCGGCGGACTTATCCACATCGGATTGCAGAATTATTCTGGTGGTCGCGCTGGAGATCCGCCCTCGATCGCCCTGGCACACCGGTTACGTGAACTGCCATTGCGGGTCGGTCGCCTGAAAACCGGTACGCCGCCACGGATTGACGGTCGCTCTGTGGATTTCTCGGTCATGACCGAGCAGCCCGGTGATACCCCGATTCCGGTGATGTCGTTCATGGGTTCCAAGGAACAGCATCCACGGCAGGTCAGTTGCTGGATTACCCACACCAACGCCCGCACCCACGAAATCATCGCGTCGAACCTTGATCGTTCGCCGATGTATTCCGGTGTCATCGAAGGTGTCGGGCCACGCTATTGCCCGTCGATCGAGGACAAGATTCATCGCTTCGCCGACAAGGAAAGCCATCAGGTCTTCATCGAACCCGAAGGCCTGACCACTCACGAGCTGTATCCGAACGGCATTTCCACATCCCTGCCATTCGACGTGCAGTTGCAGATCGTGCGTTCGATCCGCGGTATGGAGAATGCCCACATCGTTCGCCCTGGCTATGCTATCGAATATGATTATTTCGACCCGCGGGATTTGAAGTACAGCCTGGAAACCAAGGTTATCGGCGGTCTGTTCTTTGCCGGCCAGATCAACGGCACCACCGGGTATGAAGAGGCCGGCGCCCAGGGTTTGCTGGCAGGAACCAACGCCGCACTGCGTGCGCAGGGCCGTGAAAGCTGGTGCCCGCGTCGCGACGAAGCCTACATCGGCGTGCTGGTCGACGACCTGATCACTCTCGGTACCCAGGAACCGTACCGGATGTTCACTTCGCGGGCCGAATACCGCCTGATCCTGCGCGAAGACAATGCCGACCTGCGCCTGACCGAAAAAGGCCGTGAGCTGGGCCTGGTCGACGATGAGCGCTGGGCTGCGTTTTGCACCAAGCGCGATGGCATCGAGCAGGAAGAGCAGCGTCTGAAAAGTACCTGGGTTCGCCCCGATACCGAACAAGGCAAGGCGATCGCCGAAAAATTCGGTACGCCTTTGAGCCATGAGTACAACCTGCTCAGCCTGTTGACGCGTCCGGAAATCGACTACGTTGGCCTGGCTGAAGTGACAGGCGGTGGCTGCGCCGATGCTCAGGTCGCCGAACAGGTTGAGATCAAGACCAAGTACGCCGGTTATATCGATCGTCAGCAGGATGAAATTGCCCGCTTGCGTGCCAGCGAGAACACCAAACTGCCTAAGGATATCGACTACGCCGCGATTTCCGGTTTATCCAAGGAAATCCAGAGCAAGCTGGGGCTGGCCCGTCCAGAAACCCTGGGCCAGGCTTCGCGTATTCCAGGCGTGACGCCTGCGGCTATTTCCCTGTTGATGATTCATTTGAAAAAACGCGGCGCAGGCCGCGAGTTGGAGCAGAGCGCTTGAGTTCCATGGTTACCCCGCAGCACAGCGAAGAGTTATCCACAGGCGCCCGGGAAATGGGTGTAGAGCTGAGTGCACAACAGCACGATCAGTTGCTGGCCTATCTGGCGCTGTTGATCAAATGGAACAAGGCCTACAACCTCACCGCGGTGCGTAACCCCGACGAGATGGTGTCCCGGCATTTGCTCGACAGCTTGAGCATCCTGCCGCACGTCGATGACAGCCCTCGTTGGCTGGATGTGGGCAGCGGCGGGGGAATGCCGGGCATTCCCCTGGCTATCATGTTTCCTGAAAAGCAGATCACTACGCTGGACAGCAACGGCAAGAAAGCCCGTTTTCAGACCCAAGTGAAGCTGGAGCTCAAACTGGATAACCTGCAAGTTATCCACAGTCGGGTCGAAGCTTTTCGACCAGAGCAGCCATTCACTGGTATTGTTTCCCGGGCGTTCAGCAGCCTGGAAGATTTCACCAACTGGACACGGCACCTGGGCGACACTCAGACCCGCTGGCTGGCGATGAAAGGGCTGCATCCGGCCGACGAACTGGTAGCATTACCGGCGGACTTCCACCTCGATAGCGCACACGCCTTGGCCGTACCGGGTTGCCAAGGCCAGCGCCATCTGCTGATACTGCGCCGCACGGCATGATTGGGAACACAAGCAAGAATGGCTAAGGTATTCGCAATAGCGAACCAAAAAGGTGGTGTGGGTAAAACCACCACCTGTATCAACCTCGCAGCATCGCTGGTTGCGACCAAGCGCCGAGTCCTGTTGATCGATCTCGATCCACAGGGCAACGCCACCATGGGCAGCGGTGTGGATAAGCATGCCCTGGAAAACTCGGTCTATGACCTGTTGATTGGTGAATGCGACCTGGCCGAGGCCATGCACTTCTCCGAGCACGGCGGTTACCAACTGCTGCCTGCCAACCGTGACCTCACGGCCGCCGAAGTCGTTCTGCTGGAAATGCAGATGAAAGAGAGCCGGCTGCGCACGGCACTGGCGCCGATCCGGGAAAACTACGATTACATCCTGATCGACTGCCCGCCCTCGTTGTCTATGCTGACGCTTAACGCGCTGGTTGCATCCGACGGCGTGATCATTCCAATGCAATGTGAATACTTTGCCCTGGAAGGTCTGAGCGACCTTGTGGATAACATCAAGCGCATTGCTGAGCTGCTCAATCCGCAGCTGAAGATCGAGGGCTTGCTGCGCACCATGTATGACCCGCGCCTGAGCCTTATCAACGACGTTTCCGCGCAGCTCAAGGAACACTTCGGCGACCAGCTCTACGACACGGTGATTCCGCGCAATATCCGTTTGGCCGAAGCCCCGAGCTTCGGTATGCCAGCGCTGGCCTATGACAAGCAATCGCGTGGCGCTTTGGCCTATCTGGCCCTGGCCGGTGAAATGGTCCGTCGTCAACGTCGTCAACCACGCACTGCTCCGGCAACTTAAGGAATCCGCATGGCCGTTAAGAAACGAGGTCTCGGACGTGGGTTGGATGCACTGCTGAGTGGCCCGACCGTCGGTGCGCTCGAAGAGCAGGCTGCCCAGGTCGATGAGAGAGAATTGCAACACCTGCCGCTGGACCTGATCCAGCGCGGCAAATACCAGCCACGCCGGGACATGGATCCGCAAGCGCTCGAAGAACTGGCGCAGTCGATCAAGAACCAGGGCGTCATGCAGCCGATCGTGGTTCGTCCGATCGGTAGCGGCCGTTTCGAGATCATTGCCGGCGAGCGTCGCTGGCGTGCCTGCCAGCAAGCGGGTCTGGAAAAAATTCCGGCAATGGTTCGCGATGTTCCTGACGAAGCAGCCATCGCCATGGCGCTGATCGAGAACATTCAGCGCGAAGACCTCAACCCGATCGAAGAGGCGGTGGCCCTGCAACGCCTGCAGCAGGAATTCCAACTGACCCAGCAGCAAGTTGCCGATGCCGTGGGCAAGTCCCGGGTGACGATTGCGAACCTGTTGCGCTTGATCTCGCTGCCGGAGGTGATCAAGACCATGCTTTCGCACGGTGACCTGGAAATGGGTCATGCCCGTGCATTGCTCGGTTTGCCGGATAATCAACAGGTCGAGGGGGCGCGACATGTTGTCGCACGTGGTCTGACGGTTCGCCAGACCGAAGCACTGGTTCGCCAGTGGCTCAATGGCAAGCCGGAACCTGTCGAACCGGTCAAACCCGATCCGGACATCACCCGGCTCGAGCAGCGTCTGGCAGAGCGGTTGGGCTCGGCGGTGCAGATCCGCCATGGGCAAAAGGGCAAGGGTCAATTGGTCATCCGTTACAACTCGCTGGACGAGTTGCAAGGTGTCCTCGCACACATCCGCTGAAACAATTCCTGTTGTAGCGTGCAACTAGAAATCACTACCTGGCAGTTGAATAGGGGTTAATCCGCCCCTATACTCTGCGCGCATTTTGTCGGCACAAATTATGCCAAGTTATTACTATTTGGCGGGTCGACTTTCGAGGAGCAGTTGCAATGGAAACCCGCACGCCAAACCGCTTGCCTTTCCATCGCTGGGCGGTTTTTCCGGTACTGCTGACTCAATTTATCGTGGTTCTGTTGGCAGCGTTGGTGTTGTGGCAGTGGCGCGGGGCAGTCAGTGGATATTCAGGCCTTTGCGGAGGGCTGATTGCCTGGTTGCCCAATGTGTATTTCGCTTACAGGGCATTCCGGTTTACCGGGGCCCGGGCAGCTCAAGCCATCGTCCGGTCTTTTTATGCCGGCGAGGCGGGCAAATTGATTCTGACGGCAGTGCTGTTTGCACTGACGTTTGCAGGTGTGAAGCCATTGGCGCCGTTAGCAGTGTTCGGCGTCTTCTTGTTGACCCAACTGGTCAGCTGGTTCGCGCCCCTGCTGATGAAAACAAGACTTTCGAGACCTTAGGGCGTTTGAGGCAAACATGGCAGCAGAAACCGCTTCGGGCTATATCCAGCACCACTTGCAGAACTTGACCTTCGGTCAATTACCAGACGGCGGATGGGGTTTTGCCCATTCCGCTGCAGAAGCCAAGGCAATGGGCTTCTGGGCTTTCCATGTCGATACCCTCGGGTGGTCGGTGGCACTGGGTCTGATTTTTGTACTGCTTTTCCGCATGGCGGCCAAGAAGGCGACTTCCGGTACGCCTGGCGGTCTGCAGAACTTCGTCGAAGTGCTGGTTGGGTTCGTCGACAGCAGCGTGAAGGACAGCTTCCACGGCCGTAGCCCGGTAATCGCTCCGCTGGCGCTGACGATTTTCGTCTGGGTGTTCATGATGAACGCCATCGACCTGATCCCGGTCGACTGGATTCCGCAGCTGGCCATCATGATTTCCGGCGATCCGCACATCCCGTTCCGTGCTGTGTCGACTACTGACGTGAACGCAACGCTGGCCATGGCCTTCTCGGTGTTCGCGCTGATCATTTTCTACAGCATCAAGATCAAGGGCCTGGGTGGTTTCCTCGGTGAACTGACTCTGCATCCGTTTGGCAGCAAGAACATTTTCCTGCAGATCCTGCTGATCCCAGTGAACTTCATACTGGAATTCGTAACCCTGATCGCCAAGCCAATCTCTCTGGCACTGCGTCTGTTCGGCAACATGTATGCCGGCGAGCTGGTGTTCATCCTGATCGCGGTGATGTTCGGCAGTGGCCTGCTCTGGCTCAGTGGCCTGGGTGTGGTGCTGCAATGGGCGTGGGCTGTGTTCCACATCCTGATCATCACCCTGCAAGCGTTCATCTTCATGGTGCTGACCATCGTCTACCTGTCGATGGCACACGAAGATAACCATTAAGACTCGCCTGGCGCGTCTGGTGTCCCTCCTGCGCGAGCAGGAGGGTGGCAAGCGAGAGTCCGCAAGGGCTGATGTAAAGAACGATTTTGCTTTACCGCTTTAATCTAAAAAACCTAACCAATACGACGTAAAAGTCGGGAGGAAAGATGGAAACTGTAGTTGGTCTAACCGCTATCGCTGTTGCACTGTTGATCGGCCTGGGCGCACTGGGTACCGCAATTGGTTTCGGCCTGTTGGGCGGTAAGTTCCTGGAAGGCGCTGCGCGTCAACCAGAAATGGTTCCAATGCTGCAGGTCAAGATGTTCATCGTTGCCGGTCTGCTCGACGCCGTAACCATGATCGGTGTTGGTATCGCCCTGTTCTTCACCTTTGCGAACCCCTTCGTTGGTCAAGTCGCTGGCTAATCACTCGAATCGTCGAGTTGATTGGTGTGATGGACAAAGAACGAGCGAGGTGTTGGCGTGAACATTAATGCAACCCTGATTGGCCAGTCCGTTGCGTTCTTCATTTTTGTGCTGTTCTGCATGAAGTTCGTGTGGCCTCCGGTCATCGCGGCTTTGCAAGAACGTCAGAAGAAGATCGCGGAAGGACTGGACGCTGCCAGCCGAGCAGCTCGCGACCTGGAGTTGGCCCAAGACAAAGTGGGTCAACAACTGCGCGAAGCGAAGACTCAGGCAGCCGAAATCATTGAGCAAGCCAAGAAACGCGGTGCTCAGATCGTCGAGGAAGCCCGTGACCAGGCCCGCGTCGAAGCTGAACGCGTGAAGGCTCAGGCTCAGGCCGAGATCGAACAGGAACTGAACGGTGTCAAAGACGCGCTGCGTGCCCAACTGGGTGCTCTGGCCGTTGGCGGTGCTGAGAAGATCCTCGGCGCCACAATCGATCAAAACGCGCACGCGGAGCTGGTTAATAAACTGGCCGCTGAAATCTAAGCGAGGGCGATCATGGCAGAACTGACCACGTTGGCCCGACCTTACGCTAAGGCAGCCTTCGAGCACGCGCAGGCCCACCAGCAGCTGGCCAATTGGTCAGCCATGCTCGGCCTGGCTGCTGCGGTGTCGCAAGACGCCACCATGCAGCAAGTGCTCAAGGCCCCGCGACTGACGAGCGCAGAAAAGGCCACCACTTTTATTGAAGTGTGTGGTGATAAGTTCGATGCCAAGGCACAGAATTTCATCCACGTCGTTGCCGAAAACGACCGTCTCCCGCTGTTGCCGGAGATCGCCGCTCTGTTCGACCTGTACAAGGCCGAACAAGAGAAATCGGTAGATGTGGATGTCACCAGTGCTTTTGCATTGAACGAAGAACAGCAAGACAAACTCGCCAAGGTTCTCAGTGCACGACTCAACCGGGAAGTGCGCCTGCAAGTTGCGGAGGACGCCGCCCTGATTGGTGGTGTCATCATCCGCGCCGGCGACCTGGTTATCGATGGCTCGATTCGCGGCAAACTCGCGAATCTTGCCGAAGCATTGAAATCTTGAGTTTGAAGGGGCAGCAGAGCAATGCAGCAACTCAATCCTTCCGAAATAAGTGAAATTATCAAGGGCCGCATCGAAAAACTCGATGTGACCTCCCAAGCCCGTAACGAAGGCACTGTCGTCAGCGTGTCTGACGGCATCGTGCGGATTCACGGTCTGGCCGACGTCATGTACGGCGAGATGATCGAGTTTCCGGGCGGCGTCTTCGGTATGGCCCTCAACCTGGAGCAAGACTCTGTAGGTGCCGTTGTATTGGGCTCTTACCAGACTTTGGCTGAAGGCATGAGCGCCAAGTGCACCGGCCGCATCCTCGAAGTTCCGGTTGGTAAGGAACTGCTGGGTCGCGTAGTCGACGCACTGGGTAACCCAGTTGACGGCAAAGGCCCTCTGAACAACACCGAGACCGATGCGGTCGAGAAAGTTGCTCCGGGCGTGATCTGGCGTAAGTCGGTAGACCAGCCTGTACAGACTGGCTACAAGGCTGTCGATGCCATGATCCCTGTCGGCCGTGGCCAGCGTGAGCTGATCATCGGTGACCGTCAGATCGGTAAAACCGCTCTGGCGATCGATGCGATCATCAACCAGAAAGACAGCGGCATCTTCTGCGTATACGTAGCGGTCGGTCAGAAACAATCGACCATCGCCAACGTTGTTCGCAAGCTGGAAGAAAACGGCGCTCTGGCTAACACCATCATCGTCGCTGCCAGTGCTTCGGAATCCGCTGCACTGCAATTCCTGGCACCGTACTCCGGCTGCACCATGGGCGAATACTTCCGCGACCGCGGTGAAGACGCGCTGATCGTTTATGACGATCTGTCCAAGCAAGCAGTGGCTTACCGCCAGATTTCCCTGCTGCTGCGCCGTCCACCAGGACGTGAAGCGTACCCAGGTGACGTGTTCTATCTCCACTCCCGTCTGCTGGAGCGTGCATCGCGCGTTTCCGAAGAGTACGTAGAGAAGTTCACCAACGGCGCAGTGACCGGCAAAACCGGTTCCCTGACCGCTCTGCCGATCATCGAAACCCAGGCTGGCGACGTTTCCGCGTTTGTTCCGACCAACGTGATTTCCATCACCGACGGTCAGATCTTCCTGGAATCGGCCATGTTCAACTCCGGCATCCGTCCGGCTGTGAACGCCGGTGTTTCGGTATCCCGTGTGGGTGGTGCCGCTCAGACCAAGATCATCAAGAAGCTTTCCGGTGGTATCCGTACCGCTCTGGCTCAGTACCGTGAACTGGCAGCATTCGCCCAGTTCGCTTCTGACCTGGACGAAGCCACTCGCAAGCAGCTTGAGCACGGTCAGCGCGTTACCGAGCTGATGAAGCAGAAGCAATATGCGCCGATGTCCATCGCCGACATGTCCTTGTCCCTGTATGCCGCTGAACGTGGCTTCCTGGTGGACATCGAGATTGCCAGGATTGGCAGCTTCGAACAGGCCATGATTGCTTACTTCAACCGCGATCACGCCGATTTGATGGCGAAGATCAACGTGAAGGGTGACTTCAATGACGAAATCGACGCTGGCCTGAAAGCCGGTATCGAGAAGTTCAAGGCCACCCAAACCTGGTAAGCCGCAGCGGGGGCCGTGAGGCTCCCGCTTGCTAACCTGATAGGTGTTACATGGCAGGCGCAAAAGAGATTCGCAGTAAGATTGCGAGCATCAAAAGCACGCAAAAAATTACCAGCGCCATGGAAAAAGTGGCGGTCAGCAAGATGCGCAAGGCTCAAATGCGCATGGCTGCTAGCCGTCCTTACGCGGAGCGTATCCGCCAGGTGATTGGACATCTGGCCAACGCCAACCCGGAATACCGCCACCCGTTCATGATCGACCGCGAAGTAAAGCGCGTCGGTTATGTCGTAGTGAGCAGTGACCGTGGTCTGTGTGGTGGCTTGAATACCAACCTGTTCAAGGCCTTGGTCAAGGACATGTCGGTAAACCGCGAAAACGGCGTAGAGATCGATCTGTGCGTGATCGGCAGCAAGGGTGCGGCATTTTTCCGCAACTTCGGCGGCAACGTCGTCGCTGCTATCAGCCACCTGGGCGAAGAGCCGTCGATCAATGATCTGATCGGCAGCGTCAAGGTGATGCTCGATGCCTACCTGGACGGCCGTATCGACCGCCTGAACGTGGTGTCCAACAAGTTCATCAATACCATGACGCAACAACCAACGGTCGAGCAGTTGATTCCGTTGGTGGCAACCCCGGATCAGGAACTCAAGCACCACTGGGACTATCTCTACGAACCAGACGCCAAAGAGCTGCTTGACGGCTTGATGGTGCGCTACGTGGAGTCGCAGGTCTACCAGTCGGTGGTCGAGAACAACGCAGCTGAACAAGCCGCGCGGATGATCGCAATGAAGAACGCTACCGACAACGCCGGTGATTTGATCAGCGATTTGCAGCTGATCTACAACAAGGCGCGTCAGGCTGCGATCACCCAAGAGATCTCGGAAATCGTCGGCGGCGCTGCCGCGGTTTAACGGTTCAAATATTCAGAGGATCCAGCTATGAGTAGCGGACGTATCGTTCAAATCATCGGCGCCGTGATCGACGTGGAATTTCCACGCGACAGCGTACCGAGCATCTACAACGCGCTGAGTGTACAAGGCGCGGAAACCACCCTGGAAGTTCAGCAGCAGCTGGGCGACGGCGTGGTTCGTACCATTGCGATGGGTTCCACCGAAGGCCTGAAACGTGGCCTGGGCGTTACCGACTCTGGCGCAGCCATCTCCGTACCGGTCGGTAAAGCGACCCTGGGCCGGATCATGGACGTACTGGGCAACCCGATCGACGAAGCTGGCCCGATCGGCGAAGAAGAGCGCTGGGGCATTCACCGTCCTGCGCCATCCTTCGCTGAACAAGCGGGCGGCAACGACCTGCTGGAAACCGGCATCAAGGTTATCGACCTGGTTTGCCCGTTCGCCAAGGGTGGTAAAGTCGGTCTGTTCGGTGGTGCCGGTGTAGGCAAGACCGTAAACATGATGGAACTGATCCGTAACATCGCCATCGAGCACAGCGGTTATTCCGTGTTCGCCGGTGTGGGTGAGCGTACTCGTGAGGGTAACGACTTCTACCACGAGATGAAGGATTCCAACGTACTCGACAAAGTGGCGCTGGTTTACGGCCAAATGAACGAGCCACCAGGAAACCGTCTGCGCGTAGCACTGACCGGCCTGACCATGGCCGAGAAGTTCCGTGACGAAGGTAACGACGTACTGTTGTTCGTTGACAACATCTACCGTTACACCCTGGCCGGTACTGAAGTATCCGCACTGCTGGGCCGTATGCCTTCTGCAGTAGGTTACCAGCCGACCCTGGCCGAAGAGATGGGTACTCTGCAAGAGCGTATCACTTCGACCAAGCAAGGTTCGATCACCTCGATCCAGGCGGTATACGTACCAGCGGACGACTTGACCGACCCGTCGCCAGCGACCACCTTCGCCCACTTGGACGCTACCGTCGTACTGTCCCGTGACATCGCCTCCTTGGGTATCTACCCAGCGGTCGATCCACTGGACTCCACTTCGCGTCAGCTGGACCCGATGGTTATCGGCCAGGAGCACTACGACACCGCTCGCGGCGTTCAGTACGTGCTGCAGCGCTACAAAGAGCTGAAGGACATCATTGCGATCCTGGGTATGGACGAGCTGTCGGAAGCCGACAAGCAGTTGGTAAACCGTGCTCGTAAGATTCAGCGCTTCCTGTCGCAGCCGTTCTTCGTGGCTGAAGTCTTCACTGGCGCTTCGGGTAAATACGTTTCCCTGAAAGACACCATTGCTGGCTTCAAAGGCATCCTCAACGGTGACTACGACCACCTGCCAGAACAAGCGTTCTACATGGTCGGCAGCATCGAAGAAGCGATCGAGAAAGCCAAAAAACTGTAATCCCGGCGCCCGGCAACGGGCGCTAATCAGGTTGAGGCAAGCAAATGGCTATGACAGTCCATTGCGATATCGTCAGCGCGGAAGGGGAAATTTTCTCCGGTCTGGTCGAGATGGTGGTTGCGCACGGCAGCCTGGGTGATCTTGGTATCGCTCTGGGTCACGCTCCGCTGATCACTGAACTCAAGCCAGGCCCGATCCGCCTGATCAAACAGGGTGGGGAAACCGAGGTGTATTACATCTCCGGTGGTTACCTCGAGGTTCAGCCGAACATGGTCAAGGTTCTTGCCGACACTGTGCAACGTGCTGCCGACCTGGATGAAGCCTCCGCTCGGGAAGCCGTTCAGGCTGCCGAGAAGGCCCTGCATGACAGAGGTGCAGAGTTCGATTACGGAGCTGCTGCCGCACGTCTGGCCGAGGCTGCAGCTCAGCTGCGCACGGTTCAACAAATCCGCAAGAAGTTTGGCGGCTAAGCCGGCAAGTGTCTTTGCGATTGAGTTAAAGGGTAGCCTCGGCTACCCTTTTTCTTTTCTGTATTCCCCCCATTTTTGGTCGCAGCCGCTGACCACCCAGGTTTGGTAGCCAGTCAATGTCACTCGATATCGTTATTCTTGCTGCAGGCCAAGGCACGCGCATGCGCTCAGCACTGCCTAAAGTCTTGCACCCGGTTGCGGGCAACTCCATGCTTGGGCATGTTATCCACAGCGCGCGCCAGCTTGCCCCGCAAGGCATACATGTCGTGATCGGACACGGTGCGGATGTTGTGCGTGAACGCCTGGCGGCCGACGACTTGAATTTCGTCCTGCAGGATCAACAGTTGGGCACAGGCCATGCCGTGGCCCAGGCGTTACCACAGTTGAGCGCCGATACCGTGCTGATTCTCTACGGGGACGTACCCCTGATTGAAGTGGAGACGCTCAAGCGCCTGCTGGAGAAGGTGAGCCCGGAGCAACTGGGCTTACTGACTGTCAACCTTGCCGACCCTACTGGTTATGGCCGGATCGTGCGCGATGCCCAAGGCAATGTCAGCGCGATTGTCGAGCACAAGGATGCCACCGAAGCCCAGAAGGCGATCAAGGAAGGCAATACGGGCATTCTGGCCGTTCCGGGCAATCGTCTGGAAGATTGGCTGGGACGTCTGTCGAACACGAACGCCCAGGGCGAGTATTACCTGACCGATGTGATTGCCATGGCTGTCGCCGATGGCCTGGTGGTCGCGACCGAACAGCCGCTGGACCCGATGGAAGTACAGGGTGCCAACGATCGTCGTCAGCTCGCTGAGCTCGAACGCCACTACCAGCAGCGTGAGGCGCGCCGGCTTATGGCGTTGGGCGTGACCCTGCGCGATCCAGCCCGCTTTGATGTGCGTGGTGAAGTCACCGTTGGCCGCGACGTGCTGATCGACATCAATGTGGTGCTCGAAGGCCGGGTACAGATCGAGGATGACGTGGTCATCGGCCCTAACTGCGTGATCAAGGACAGCACCCTGCGCAAGGGTGTGGTGGTCAAGGCCAACAGCCATATCGAAGGCGCGGTCATGGGCGAGGGCAGCGATGCCGGTCCATTCGCTCGCCTGCGTCCGGGCAGTGTGCTCGAAGCTCGCGCGCATGTGGGTAACTTTGTCGAACTGAAGAACGCGCACCTGGGCGAAGGCGCCAAGGCCGGGCACCTGTCCTACCTTGGAGATGCCGAGATCGGTGCCCGTACCAATATTGGTGCCGGTACCATTACTTGCAATTATGACGGGGCGAACAAATTCAAGACGGTGTTGGGGGAGGATGTCTTCATCGGCTCGAACAACTCACTGGTCGCACCTGTGGATATCCTTGCCGGCGCAACGACGGCAGCGGGTTCGACCATCACCCAAGAGGTTCCTGCAGGGCAATTGGCGGTGGGTCGTGCTCGGCAGAAGAATATCGATGGCTGGAAGCGGCCAGAGAAGATCAAGAAAAGCTGAAGGGTTATCCACAGCTGTAGGAAAAAGCTGACTTGATTGTGCATAAGTCAGCTTTTTTATTTTGGAGCGTCCTGTCTTTTTATTTGTGGATAAGTACAGCTTGTTAGTAAGCGGCTTTAGTTATCCACACATCGTTTTTTTCAGCCGTCCCCTTGACGGAAAAGCGTCCTTGAGTTTTGATTGCCTTCGTTATCTTTCGAAACGAAACTTAAGACACCATGTCGAAACGAAATACCCCCCAACGTCGCCATAACATCCTTGCGTTGCTCAATGAGCAAGGCGAGGTCAGTGTCGATGAACTGGCCAAGCGTTTCGAGACCTCTGAAGTCACCATTCGCAAAGACCTTGCCGCTCTCGAAGCCAATGGCTTGTTGCTGCGTCGCTATGGTGGCGCAATCACCATGCCGCAGGAATTGATCAGCGATAGCGGGCAACCAGTGTCCCGATACAAGCAGGCCATTGCCCGTGCGGCTGTGGAGCGAATTCGCGAACACGCGCGGATCATCATCGACAGCGGCAGTACCACGGCTGCGATGATCCCCGAACTCGGCCAGCAACCTGGCTTGGTGGTCATGACCAACTCGCTGCACGTAGCACAGGCCCTGAGTGAGCTTGAACACGAGCCTGTGCTGCTGATGACCGGGGGTACCTGGGACCCGCATTCGGAATCATTTCAAGGTCAGGTGGCGGAGCAGGTACTACGCTCCTACGATTTCGACCAGTTATTCATTGGTGCCGATGGCATTGATCTGGTTCGCGGTACGACCACGTTCAATGAGTTGCTCGGGCTTAGTCGAGTGATGGCGGAGGTGGCGCGGGAAGTAATCGTGATGGTCGAGTCGGACAAGGTCGGTCGCAAGATACCCAATGTCGAATTGCCCTGGGGCAGTGTGAATACCTTGATTACGGATGATCGCCTGCCCATTGAGGCACGCGAACAGATTGAAGCCCGCGGCATTACCCTGATTTGTGCCGCCGTCAGCTAGGAGAATGTTATGTGTGGGATCGTCGGTGCCGTTGCTGAACGCAATATCACAACCATTTTGATCGAAGGCCTCAAGCGCCTGGAATACCGCGGATATGACAGTGCCGGCCTGGCGGTCGTCACCAACGCGGGCACGCTGGAACGTCGTCGCCGTATCGGCAAGGTCAGTGAGCTGGAAGCCGCTACCGCCGCCGAGCCGATTTCGGGCCAGCTCGGTATTGCACACACTCGCTGGGCCACCCACGGAGCGCCGAGCGAGCACAACGCTCACCCGCACTTTTCGGCCCAGGACTTGGCGGTCGTGCACAACGGCATCATCGAGAACCACGAGGCACTGCGTGAACGCCTGAATGCACTGGGCTATGTGTTCAGTTCCGAGACCGATACCGAGGTCATCGTTCATCTGCTGCACCACACGCTAAAGACCCAGCCTGACCTGGCCCAAGCCCTGAAATCGGCCGTCAAGGAGCTGCATGGTGCCTATGGCCTGGCCGTCATCAGCCTCGCTCAACCCGATCGCCTGCTCGCCGCCCGCAGCGGCAGCCCGCTGGTCATTGGCCTGGGCCATGGTGAAAACTTCCTTGCGTCCGACCAGTTGGCGCTGCGTCAGGTGACTGACCGCTTCATGTACCTGGAAGAAGGCGATATCGCCGAGATTCGTCGCGACGAAGTGAACATCTGGGACGTCGAAGGCAAGCCGGTCGAGCGTGAAACTGTCCAGTATCACGAAGGTGCCGAAGCCGCCGACAAAGGCGAGTACCGCCATTTCATGCTCAAGGAAATCCACGAGCAACCGACTGTCGTCCAGCGCACGCTGGAAGGCCGTCTGGGTCACCAGCAAGTCCTGGTACAGGCGTTTGGCCCACAGGCGGCCGAACTGTTTGCCAAGGTTCGCAATGTACAGATCGTTGCCTGTGGTACCAGTTACCATGCCGGCATGGTTGCGCGCTATTGGCTTGAAGGCTTGGCCGGCATTCCCTGCCAGGTCGAAGTCGCCAGTGAGTTCCGCTACCGCAAGGTGGTGGTCCAGCCGGATACGCTGTTTGTATCGATTTCTCAGTCCGGTGAAACCGCCGATACCCTGGCAGCCCTGCGCAATGCCAAGGAACTTGGCTTTCTTGCCAGCCTGGCTATCTGTAACGTCGGCATCAGTTCTCTGGTCCGCGAATCGGACCTGACCCTGTTGACTCAGGCCGGCCCGGAAATCGGCGTGGCGTCGACCAAGGCCTTCACGACCCAACTGGTTGGCTTGATGTTGCTGACCTTGTCCCTGGGCCAGGTACGCGGCACGCTGGTCGAAGGTGTCGAAGCCGAGTTGGTCGAAGAGCTGCGTCGCCTGCCGACTCGCCTGGGCGAAGCCCTGTCCATGGATGCAACCGTGGAGAAGATTGCCGAACTCTTCGCCGACAAGCATCACACTCTGTTCCTGGGGCGCGGCGCGCAATTTCCGGTGGCCATGGAAGGGGCGCTCAAGCTCAAGGAGATTTCCTACATCCACGCCGAAGCGTATCCAGCCGGTGAGCTCAAGCACGGCCCATTGGCGCTGGTAGATAATGACATGCCAGTCGTGACGGTCGCGCCGAACAACGAGCTGCTCGAGAAGCTCAAATCCAACCTGCAGGAAGTCCGTGCCCGGGGCGGTCAGTTGATTGTGTTCGCTGACGAGCATGCCAGCCTGAGCAATGGCCAGGGCACTCATGTGATCACGATGCCGCATATCATTGATGCGCTGGCACCGATCCTCTACACCATCCCACTGCAGTTGCTGTCGTACTACGTGGCGGTGTTGAAAGGTACGGACGTCGATCAGCCGCGTAACCTGGCGAAGTCGGTGACGGTGGAGTGACGGTCAACGTTTTCTGATTGTGAGGCGGGCACCTGCAACGGGTGCCCGCCCGCAGTACTAACGCTTGCGTCGGTTGCCCGAGAGCATCGACAGAGGAAGGTTTTCACGCAGCCGCAGGCTCTCGAACAGCGCTGCTGCCAGATGCACGCAGACCAGCACCAACAGGCTGTCGGCCATGAACTCGTGGATATCGCGAGGCAGATCCTCACCCCAGAAGTAATCAACCTCTTCCATCAGAAAGCCGCTGATACCCAGGCCCAGCATCAAGCACAGCATCAGTATCATCACCAGCGCGCCGAGGGGCGAATGGCCCATCCGGTGGTGATCCTCTCCTGAAAACAACGCGCTCAAATGTCCTTTGACCCGCGTCGGGGTAGGCCAGAAATCTGACCAGCGCGCAGATTGCGGGCCCACAAATCCCCATGCCAGGCGTACCAACACGATCAGCACCGCGTAGTAACCCAGCCAGCGATGCCAGCCGTCACCTTCTTCGTTGAGAAAGTAATCACCGACAAAGGCGATTACCAGAGACCAGTGGCACAGACGTACCACCGGATCCCAAAGGCGGACTTTTTCGACGGTCAACTCAGTCTTCAATCTCGGTTTTCACCGCATTGCCGGTAACCGGGTCGAAGTAGATCTCGACCTTTTGCTTGTCTTTGTTCCAGCCGTAGATTTCGTAGCAATTGCTCTTGGTAACTTTGAATTTCTTGATCTCGTAGCCTTGAGCCTTGAGGTTGTCCTGGAACTTTGTCTGGTCCTGCCACTGCGCCTTGTCCACAGTGGTGCACTGCGGGTCGGCAAAGGCCAGGGGGCTGGCAGCAATAAGGCCCAGAAGAAGTAGTTTGCGCATGACGTCAACCTCAAATTGCTCTTTCGAACGGTAGGGAAAACAAGTTCAGCTATTAATCGTAGTTCAAGATTATCTAGTTGCCGAGCTACCGGTGCCAGTCTTTTATTGGTTGTTTCGTTTCAAAGCCGTTGGACGAACGCCAGGCGCAAGGCGAAGCCGATCAGCAGCCCACCGAAGATCCACTGTTGCACCTTCTGCGCCCCCGGGCTGCGTTCCAGCCACCGACCGATCCAGCTGCCGCACACGGCGTAGAAACTGTCGAATACCAACCCGACAGCCACCAGCAACATGCCCAGCAAGACAAACTGTGTACTGACCGCTGCGCCTTGCGGATCAATGAATTGTGGTAACAACACCGAGCAGAACAGCAGGGCCTTGGGGTTGAGAAGGTTGGTCAGCAGCCCGCGTCGAATGGCCTCGCGCCAGGCCAGGCGGTTTTCTGCAGAGGAGCCTGCGATGCCTGCGAGCATGCCTGGCTTAAGCAACTTTATGCCAAGCCAGAACAGATAGGTCGCACCGGCCAGGCGCACCACATCGAATGTCCACGGCGCGATTCGGAACAAGGTAGCCAGGCCCACGGCGGCCAGGGTGACGTGGCAGGATCGGGCCAACGCAAGGCCGATTGCGGTGGCCAAGGCCAGGTTTCGCCCCTGACGTGCACCGGTCTGCAGCAGCAGAATCATATCGGGGCCGGGGAGGAGGTATACCACCGCCAGTGCAATCAGATAGACAGCCATTTCCGCCATTTTCGGTCACTCCACTCGACTCAGGGTGCTAGAGAGTCTACGACCGAAGAGCAGGGCAGGTGGTTGCGTAATCAGCCGGTAGCGAGGCTATTATTGGCAGAATCTACCAACTGCTTTGTTCAAGAGCTGCAACTATGCCAAGAATAAAACTGGATGCCTATGACCGCCGCATTCTGACCGCTTTGCAGCGCGACGGGCGATTGACCAACGTGCAACTGGCCGATGAGATCGGCCTGTCGGCATCGCCTTGCCTGCGACGCGTACGCAACCTCGAGGAGGCCGGGGTGATACGCGGCTATCAAGCCCGGCTGGACCCGGACGAAGTCGGCCTCGGCTTGACGGTGTTTGTCGGGGTCAAGGTCGAGCGACACCATGAGGAGGAAGCCGAGGCCTTCCGGCAAGCGGTGCTGGCCTTGCCGGAGGTGATTTCAGCTTTCCTGGTGTCAGGCGAATCGGATTTCCTGCTGCATGTGGTGGTGCCTGACCTACGTGGTTATGAACGCTTCCTCACCGGCACCCTCTTGAAGCTGCCCGGCGTCAGCGACATTCGCAGCAACTTCGCCATTCAGACCGTCAAGTCGACCGCGCCTTTACCGCTTAATCACTTGCCTGATTGAGGGCTCGAAGAGAAAACGGGATTGTTGCCAGGGCCTGTAACGCCAGCCATCGAGCGGAATCTAGTGCTGTGTCCGGGTTGGATAACCTGACCCACCGACACCACTGGTCAATCGAGGATAAGAGAATGAGCATGAAATCCGTTGCTGCAGGTACTGCCCTGGCCCTGGCTGCTGCCGGTTTGTTCGGGGGTGTGGTCACCCAGGTATATGCCGCCGATGGTGCAACGAATGTGCATTGCTATGGCGTCAATTCGTGCAAGGGCATGAATGATTGCAAAACCGCTCACAATGCCTGCAAGGGGCAGGGCTCCTGCAAAGGGCACGGCTTCAAGTCCATGACAGCTGATGCATGCATGAAGGCCGGCGGGAAGGTTGGCGAATAGTACACCGATGCATGATGCCGGAGAGCCTGCTGCCGGGCACTCCGGCCCCTTATTCCGGAGTTCGAAATGCATTCCACACCTTCTTGCCTGGGTTATGGATTGGGCCTGCGCAGCACTTACTACGAGCAACTCCTTAGGCAATCGCCGATAGTGGACTGGTTCGAGATTCTGTCTGAAAACTACCTGGTCCAAGGTGGAAAGGCGCTTTATTACCTGGACGCTTTTGCCGAGCGTTATCCGCTGGTGATGCACGGTGTTTCACTCTCGATCGGAGGCCCTCATGACCTGGATCGGGACTATCTCGCTCAACTGGTTCGCCTCGCCGACCGGGTCCGGCCGGCCTGGATTTCCGATCACTTGTGCTGGAGCCGTGGCAGTGCCCATCAACTGCACGACTTGTTGCCGCTGCCATTCACCGAAGAAGCCCTCAACCATGTTGCCGAGCGCGTAGAGCAGGTGCAGGACATCCTGCAGCGGCCTTTGGTACTGGAGAATGTCTCCAGTTACGTTCGCAGTGCCGGCGATGAGTTCACTGAGTGGGAATTCCTCGCACAACTGAGCCTGCGCACAGGCTGCGAGCTGTTGCTGGATATCAACAATGTCTATGTGAGTGCGCGCAACCTCGGCTTCGATCCCTGGGCGTTCATTTCCGGGCTGCCGGCCAAGAACATTCGCCAATTGCATCTGGCCGGGCACCGCGACTATGGCGACCATGTCGTCGATACTCATGATCAGCCAGTCTGTGACCCGGTCTGGGAACTCTATCGACGTACCTTGGAGCTCCTCGGACCGATCGCTACCCTGCTCGAGCGCGATGATCATTTCCCGCCGCTCGATGAACTGCTGCAAGAGTTGGACAGGGCTCGCTCACTGGCAGACCAGGCGCTGACTCCACGGGGCATGGCATGAACCTGAACGATTGGCAGCGTGCTTTCGAGGCCTACCTGTTGAGCGACGATCCTCATACAGCGGTGGAATTTGAACGCAGGTTCAAAGGCAGCCCGAACCTGTCGGCCGTCACCGGGTTGCAGATCTATCACCATGCTTACAGAGAGCGGCTGCAGGAAGTGCTGGCTATCGATTATCCGGTGACACGTCAGTGGCTGGGAGACGACGCGTTCAGCGAGCTGGCCGCCGATTACTTGCGTGCGTGCCCTTCCTCGCATTACAGCTTGCGGTGGCTTGGAGCAGGGCTGGAGTCATTCGTTGCCCATCGACCCGTGGTCAAAAACCTGCCCCTGGCTGAACTGATCCGCCTGGAGTGGGCATTTACCCTGGCCTTCGATGCTGAACCTGGATTGCCACTTTCGTTGCTGGCCATGGCCGGGTTGAGCGCGGACGAGTGGCCTGCCTTGCAGGTTGGCTTGTTGCCTCCTGTGCAGTGGCTTGACTGTCGTTATAACAGCCTTGAGTTATGGCGTGCAGCGAAGGATGAGCAGCCTCTGCCGGAAAGCAGGTTGCTGGCGAGCGAAGTAGCCTGCCTGGTCTGGCGGGCGGATCTCAATTGCTACTATCGTTCGCTGGCTTCCGCTGAAGCCGCTGCATTGCGAGGAATGACCCGCGATGGCTGGACTTTCTCCGATCTCTGTTTACAGCTGACCGAGACCTTTGCAGATAACGCTTCATTGCAGGCGGCAACTTGGCTCAAGCAGTGGGTGACGGACAGTCTTCTTGGGCGTAATTCTCGATAGGTCAGGGCCATCGCCTGAATAGACTGAAAGATCTGCCATATGAACTAACCTTTTTTCAGAGATGTCTGAAAGATGGGAGGATCATACATATGCTCGCGCAACTTCCACCGGCCCTGCAGAACCTTCGGCTACCACTGCGACTGAGACTCTGGAATGGCCATGAACTCAATCTTGGGCCGACGCCAAGCGTAACCATTGTGGTGAAAGATCCACAGTTGGTCGCTCAGTTCACCCACCCCAGTCTCGACCTGCTGGGGAGCGCTTTCGTCGAAGGACGATTGGAGCTGGAGGGGTCCATCAATGAAGTGGTGCGGGTCTGTGATGAATTAAGCCAGGCATTGGTGGGGGAGGATGAAGAGTACCTCCCGATGCGCACCGTCCATGACAAGGCTACCGATGCAGCAGCCATTTCCTACCACTATGACCTTTCAAACGAGTTCTACCAGCTTTGGCTGGACCAGGACATGGCCTATTCCTGCGCCTACTTCAAAACCGGCAGCGAATCACTTGAGCAGGCCCAGCACGCGAAATTTGAGCATCTGTGCCGCAAGTTGCGGTTGAAGGCAGGCGATTACTTGCTGGACGTTGGCTGTGGCTGGGGAGGGTTGGCGCGGTACGCTGCACGTGAGTATGGGGCCAAGGTTTTCGGTATTACGCTGAGCAAGGAACAATTGAAGCTGGGGCGCGAGCGAGTCAAAGCCGAAGGCCTGGAGGATCGGGTGGAATTACAGCTGCTCGATTACCGGGAGTTGCCTCAGGATGGTCGCTTCGACAAGGTGGTCAGCGTCGGTATGTTCGAGCACGTCGGTCACGCCAACCTGGAGCTCTACTGCCAGCGGCTGTTTGCGGCGGTACGTGAAGGTGGCTTGGTGATGAACCATGGTATTACTTCGAAACACACCGATGGACGCCCGGTCGGTAGAGGCTTCGGCGAGTTCATCGGGCGTTATGTATTCCCTCATGGGGAGTTGCCACACCTGTCGATGATAGCAGCGCGGATCAGTGAAGCAGGGCTCGAAGTGGTCGATGTCGAGAGCCTGCGGTTGCACTATGCAAAGACTTTGCTGCACTGGAGTGATCGACTCGAGGGGAACCTTGAAAAGGCCGCCAAACTGGTCCCGGAACAGGCCCTGCGTATCTGGCGCCTCTATCTGGCGGGCTGCTCCTATGCTTTCGGCAGGGGCTGGATAAATCTTCATCAGATTCTGGCGGTCAAACCGTTTGAGGATGGCAGCCACGGTTTACCCTGGACCCGTGAAGATATTTACCGATAGGCTGCTGATACTGCGCATCTACAGAATGGGTGAAATCAGCCTGGCGATGCGCATGCCCAGTTGCTGCAAGCGGTGAGTATCGTGGCTGCTCTCCTTAGTCAGTTCCTGTGCCCGGGAAAAGTCTTCGATCAGCATCGCTTCGACTTCACTGGCGAAGGCCTGGTCCACGGTCAACAGCATGATTTCAAAGTTGAGTCGGAATGAACGATTGTCGAGGTTGGCGCTACCGATTGCGCTGATCTCGCTATCGATCAGAACGACCTTCTGATGCAGGAAACCCGGGGTGTAGCGAAATATGCGCACACCAGCCCGGACCGCCTCGAAGGCAAAGAGACTGGAGGCGGCGTAGACGATCTTGTGGTCGGGTCGCGAGGGCAACAGAATGCGCACGTCCACACCACGCATGACGGCCAGACGCAATGCGGCAAATACGGCTTCATCCGGAATGAAATAGGGGCTGGTTATCCACACTCGCTCGGTCGCGGCATGAATGGCTTCGACAAAAAATAGTGAGCAGCTCTCCTGAGGGTCGGCGGGACCTGTAGCGAGAACCTGGCAAAGCACGCCCTTATCCGGATAGGCATCAGGCAGCAACAGCGGTGGCAGCTTCCTGGATGCCCAGAACCAATCTTCGGCAAACGACTCCTGCAGGCAGGCCGTCACCGGCCCGCAGATTTGTACGTGGGTGTCGCGCCATGGTGACAAGCGAGCGTTACCCCCAAGGTATTCATCGCCGACGTTGTGACCTCCGACGAATCCCTTCACGCCGTCGACGACCACGATCTTGCGGTGGTTGCGGAAGTTGACCTGAAAACGATTCAACCAGCCACGGCGAGTGGCGAACGCTCGGATGTGAACGCCGGCCGCGCGCAGGGTTTCGCTGTAATGGCGGGGAAGGGCGTGACTACCGACGCTGTCATACAGTACATAGATGTCGACGCCTTCGGCGGCCTTTTTCAACAGCAACGACTGTAGCTGGCGCCCGATTTCGTCGTCATGAATGATGAAGAACTGGATCAACACGGTATTGCGAGCTTGGCGGATGGCCTCGAAGATGGCACTGAACGTCGCTTGGCCATTGATCAATAACCGTACTTCGTTATTCGCAAGGCAGGGCATTCGGCCGAGCTTGGGCATGGCACGCAATGATGCGTATGACGTGGAACTGCGCGCAGCGAGTGCCTCTTCGACCCAAGGCCGCCAGTTTAGATCGGCTATAGCAACATGCATTTCCTGGTTGGCCTGGCGTCGAGCCTTGATGTAGGCATCGAAGCTACGCCGGCCGAAAACCAGATAAGGGATGAGCGTCAGGTAGGGGATAAACAGCAAGGATAGCGCCCAGGCAATAGCGCCCTGGGCGGTGCGCACAGTGAGCACCGCGTGAAGGGCGGCGATCACGCCTAATATCTGAACCAGTCCGATCAGATAACCAAAAAAATACGGGCTGTGGTAATCCATACTCATCCTTACTCCTGATGGCTCAGCTGCTAACAAATCATGTTCCAGCGCTGTTGTCTCGATTTAATTATGGCTGCAACGCCGGCCCGATTTTGACGTCTAAACTCATCATCAGCATGACGCTTGGACCTGGGAGTTAACGCATGAATAATCGTCTGACATCGTTGGCACTGCTTGCGTGCCTGGCATCACCTTTTGCTTCTGCACAGATGTTGCAGCCGGGCCTTTGGGAACTGACAACCAGCAACATGCAAGTCGACGGTAAACCGCTTCCGGACATGAAAGTCATGCTTGGCCAATTGGATAATTTGATGTCCCCCGAGCAGCGCGCAATGCTGGAGCAAGGCATGGCCAAGCAAGGCATCACGATGGGCGGCAATGGCATACAAACTTGCCTGACACCCGAACAGGTCAAAACCAACGACATCCCCTTGCAAGACCCACAGTCTGGGTGCAAGCAGCAGATTACCGAGCGCAACGGCAACGTCTGGAAGTTTCGTTTCAGCTGTCCGAAGGCGCAGGGTGCCGGCGAAACTCAGTTCTTGAGTGATAAGGAGTTTCTAACCAAAGTGAACGGCACCTTCAAAGCTTCAGGCACGCAACAGCAAGGCAGCATAGAGTCGCGCGCAGTGTGGAAGGGGCAGGATTGTGGCTCAGTGAAACCGCGCACCTGATTACTGCCTGGAACTTGTTCTGCAGTACCTTGTAACCGCGCACCAGATCTACATTGGTGCGCGCTTCCCTTGCCAGTTCCAACTGCTGCGAGCGACTGCGTCGTGGGCGTGCAAGCTTTCCGCATGGGTAACACGCAGGTTGAAAGCCGAAAGCCAGGGCAGCGTTTTCAAGGCCAGGTTCAGTCGCCGTACGGCATCCTCACAGAACATCAAGTTCTGACCATTGGCCAAGGCAAAAGCCTGTTCGTCTTCGCGTTTTACTGCGGTTTGCACTGCGGTTCCCAACGCCGCTTCGGCTTGATCGATCAACGCCTCAATGGGTAGCTCGCTGACCTCGTCCTGCAAGCGTACCTCCAGCTGGGCAAAACTGCGCTGGCTATGGGGTGTAGCAATCACGCCCTTGGCACTTCCCAACCAGGCCAGCACGTCCTCATGTGCCAGTGAGCGGTTTTCGAAGTCCTGAAGAAATTGTTGTTGGATCAGCTGGCGCGCCAACGCTGCCGAGCAAGGGCAGGTCGATGAATAGCTCACCTCTACGTTTAGTTCCACGTGGAACACTTCTGCGTGGAGTCTGGCAGTCAGCGTTACCGGATAGGCCTTCCAACCGGCTAACGGGCTGATCAGTGCCTGGCGTTTGACCATCACCTCAAAACGTAGCCTCAGGTAAGCGCTGGCCGACATATCGGCATGGCTGTCGAGAAAGCGCTGCAATACCTGGCGTATCAACGCTGGATTCAACGCCTGATGTTCAAAGACCTCCAGCGCCAGGTACAGGCGAGACATATGTATACCCCGCGCCTCTCCACAGTCCAGGCTCACCCCGGCATCGGCACTCCCGCGAACTTGTTGTGCGTGGAACATCAAGGGCAGGGCTATTCCACACATTCCCACCCAGTCCAGCGGCACAGTGTGGTGTGTGAACTGGGCGGCAACGTCGGGAAGCGTCAGATCAGTCATGTCGTTTCATCGGTGGGTGAGAACAGCGCCATGGGTAGGCGCGCAGGTCGGAAGCGTTTGGCAAAAAGTCTGTTGTTTAAAATGCATTGTTATAATATAACATTTAAAAGATGGCGAAATGCAAGACTCTCCAGCGCCAACCCTCTGTCCGACCTAAAGGAATCAGTCATGCCCCACCGTCTACCCGTCACCGTGCTCTCCGGATTTCTAGGGGCTGGCAAAAGTACTTTGCTCAATCATGTTCTGCGCAATCGTGAAAACCTGCGCGTGGCGGTCATCGTCAATGACATGAGCGAAATCAACATCGACGGCACTGAAGTACAACGTAATGTCAGCCTTAATCGTGCCCAGGAGAAGCTCATCGAAATGAGCAATGGTTGTATCTGCTGCACCCTGCGCGAGGACTTGCTTGAAGAAGTTGGCCGTCTGGCGCAGGAGGGGCGTTTCGACTACCTGTTGATTGAGTCGACCGGTATTTCCGAGCCGCTGCCGGTGGCGGAAACCTTCACTTTTCGTGATGAGCAGGGGCGTAGCCTGGCCGACAAGGCCCGGCTCGACACGATGGTGACGGTCGTTGACGGGATGAACTTTCTACTCGACTACCAGGCGGCGCAAAGCCTGGCGTCGCGTGGTGAGACGCTGGGCGAAGAGGATGAGCGTTCCATCACCGACCTGTTGATTGAGCAGGTGGAATTCGCCGATGTGATTTTGCTGAGCAAGATCGACCTGATCAGCGCCCACGAACGTGAAGAGCTGACCTGCATCCTGAAACGACTCAATGCACGAGCCCAGATCATCCCGATGGTCATGGGCCAGGTCCCGCTCGAGCGGATTCTCGACACAGGTCTGTTCGATTTCGAGCGAGCGGCCCAGTCGCCGGGTTGGCTGCAGGAGCTGCGTGGCGAGCATGTGCCGGAAACCGAAGAATTCGGTATTGCCTCGACAGTGTTCCAGGCCCGTAAACCCTTTCATCCAGAGCGTTTCTTTGCATTTCTCAATACGCCCTGGAGCAATGGCAAGCTGTTGCGTTCCAAGGGCTATTTCTGGCTGGCCAGCAAGTACGAGGAAGCGGGCAGCTGGTCCCAGGCCGGAGGCATGCTGCGTCACGGTTTTGCGGGGCGCTGGTGGCGCTTTGTTCCACGCGAGCATTGGCCGCAGGATCAGGAGAGCACCTCGGCTATTTTGAAGAACTGGTCGGCTGAATGCGGGGATTGCCGACAGGAGTTGGTATTTATCGGCCAGCACATCGATTTCGCTCGGCTTGAAGCCGACCTGAACACCTGCCTGCTCAGCAATGCCGAGATGGCTGCCGGGGTCGAAAGCTGGGGTTTGCTGCCGGATCCTTTCGGTGCCTGGCATGATGATGAGGCCGCCTGAGCGCCAGAATGTTGTCCACAGGCTGTGCTTTGAGGTTTATCCATAGTGGATATCCTGGCCATAGGGCATATTGTCCATTCGGGCATCGTGGCGCAGTGTACGCGCCCTCAACCTCCATTCAAGCCAGCGACCATGTTGCAGAACATTCCCACCCATGTCATTGCCGGCCCGCTGGGCGCGGGCAAAACCACCTTGATCCGCCACTTGATGGCGCAACGACCTGCCGGCGAGCGCTGGGCGATCCTGATCAATGAGTTTGGTCAGGTCGGTCTCGATGCTGCGCTGCTGACCACCGCCGACGATGGTATTGCCCTCGGTGAAGTAGCGGGGGGTTGCCTGTGCTGCGTCAACGGTGCCCCCTTCCAGGTGGGGCTTGGTCGCCTGCTGCGCAAGGCACGGCCCGATCGGCTGTTGATAGAGCCCTCCGGTCTCGGGCACCCCTTGCAAGTGATGGCGCAGTTGCGGGAGGCTCCCTGGCAAGGGGTGTTGGCCGTACAACCGGGGGTCATGGTTCTGGATGCACAGGCACTGGCCTGTGGACAACCTTTGCCCGAGGCTCAGCAACAGGCACTGACCAGTGTCGAGCTGTTGATATTGAATAAATCGCACGACCTGGATGTGGATAAACGGTTGTGGATAACCCAGCAGTTGCCATCGGTTGTTCTGCACTGGACCGAACAGGCGAAGTTGCCTTTGTCATTACTTCCCGGAATCCAGGCCAAAGCCGGTTCACCTGTGGATAAGCTCGTATTGCCCCAAGGGCCCGTTCAGATGCCGGCGGCGTGGCTCGATGTTTCCCAGCCGATCATTCAGATTCAGAACAGCGATAAAGGCTGGAGTGTGGGGTGGCGCTGGCATCCGACCCAACGATTCGAACCGGGCAGGGTTCAGTGCTGGCTGGACGGATTGAACTGGCGTCGAGCCAAATTAGTTATCCACAGCACGGCCGACTGGCAGTCGGTCAATGCACTGGACCGACAACCGTTGCACTGGCAGCCGAGCGAATGGCGGCGGGATTCCCGCATCGAGCTGATCTTTACCCAGCCCCAGGATGTTTCTCTACTTGAGCGCGGGTTGCGAGCCTGTTTGGCCGTCTAAGGAAGTCTGGCCGGAATGTGGATAACTTTCAGCCTGTGGATTAATGACGCCAGCGATTGTGTTCCTGGCGCCATTGATTCATTTCGATGACCTCGGCGGTCGGCTGAGGCGGCTTGATCTCGAACGGGTAGGGCGCAAGTTCGATCTGCACGGTATGGGCACCGAACTGGGTAATGGTGCCAGGGTGACGCTGCTCGCCCGTAACCGTGAACTCGAAGTTATACACACGCGCCAATCGACGTCGGCCGTTGGCATCGCGAGCGATGGTGATGCGTTTGAGCGCGACATTGCCATCGAGCAGTTCCAGGTCGAGTTTGGCACAGTGCTGCTTGACCCTCTCCAATGCCTTTTCACGCAAGCCATGGTTGTGCCACAGCCAGGCACCGCCGGTTGCCAGCAACATCAGCACGAACAGATTTCCGAGGGTCAACATTTACGTGTGCTCCGACTTGTTGCTATCAGCTTAACCGCCTCGCCAGTCTGTCGTACAGGCTACATTTAGCGCCATACTGCGCGCCTTGAATTTACCCAATCGCTTCAGGATTCTCGCATGAAACGTACCCCGCACCTGCTCGCTATCCAGTCTCACGTGGTTTTCGGACATGCCGGCAACAGTGCGGCTGTGTTTCCCATGCAGCGGGTGGGCGTCAATGTCTGGGCACTGAACACAGTGCAATTTTCCAATCATACTCAGTATGGCCGGTGGGCCGGAGAAGTGCTGGCGCCGCAACAGATTCCTGCACTGGTGGAGGGAATTGCGACGATTGGTGAGTTGGGCAATTGCGACGCAGTACTGTCAGGTTATCTCGATAGCGCCGAGCAGGGCCGGGCGATCCTCAGTGGTGTGAGCCGAATCAAGGCGGCCAACCCCAGGGCCGTCTACCTGTGTGATCCGGTAATGGGGCATCCGGAGAAGGGCTGCGTAGTATCGGCCGAGGTCAGTGACTTCCTGCTCGAGGAAGCGGTGGCGATGGCCGATTATCTCTGCCCGAATCAATTGGAGCTGGACAGTTTCTCAGGGCGTCGCGCCGAATCGCTGGAGGATTGCGTGGGCATGGCTCGGGCGCTGCTGGCGCGCGGGCCAAGGGCCGTACTGGTCAAGCATCTGGCTTATCCCGGCAAGCCGGAAGAATACTTTGAAATGCTGCTGGTGACGGCTGAAGGCAGTTGGCATCTACGCCGGCCATTGCTGGCCTTTCCTCGTCAGCCGGTAGGGGTGGGGGACCTGACTTCCGGCTTGTTCCTGGCGCGCGTACTGCTGGGTGATGAGCTGCTGGCCGCGTTTGAATTCACTGCTGCTGCGGTCCATGAGGTGCTGCTCGAAACTCAGGCCTGCGCCAGCTATGAGCTGGAACTGGTGCGGGCCCAGGACCGGATCGTTCATCCGCGGTTGCGTTTCGAGGCCAGACGCCTGCCAGCTTATAGCGCGTCGGCCTTGAGTTCCTGATAGCGCTTTTCCAGCTCCTGGCGAATCTGCCGACGTTGCTTGCCCTGGATGTACCGGCGTTTTTCTTCGCTGGTTTGCGGTTGCAGAGGTGGCACTGCAGCCGATTTGCGGTCGTCATCGACGGCAACCATGGTGAAGAAGCAGCTGTTAGTGTGGCGCACCGAGCGCTCGCGGATGTTCTCCGTGACCACCTTGATGCCTACCTCCATCGAGGTGTTGCCGGTGTAGTTGACCGATGCCAGGAAGGTCACCAGTTCACCGACATGAATCGGTTCGCGAAAAATCACCTGATCGACCGACAGCGTGACCACATACCGGCCCGCATAGCGGCTCGCGCAGGCGTAGGCGACTTCGTCGAGATATTTGAGCAGTGTCCCGCCGTGCACATTGCCAGAAAAGTTGGCCATGTCCGGAGTCATCAGGACGGTCATCGACAACTGGGCGTTTCCAGGTTCCATAGTGTGCTCACGGTAAGGTTGCGGTGATGTCGGGGCGGCACCTGATACTGGTGCGTCTATCCCCATTACGAGTCCCATCTAAATCGGGACGCTGGCCGATCCCTTGCCGTCACGCCATTCGCGCCATTTCATGAGGCTAAATGGTCGATCTGTTTCCATATATTGCACTGCATTTTTGCAGACGAGGGCGGTGTTAACCTGATCGAGCCCATGGAGTTGGCGTTCCTACATTTAAAACAGTAAATACCCGCAACTCAATCAGTCATTTCTCTGAGGTCGCTGCGGGCCGGTCCTATGCATTGAACAAGGAGTCTCACACCGTGCATGCCATCAGTTTCATTCAGGACTTGGCGGTGATCATGCTGGTCGCCGGTGTTGTGACAATCCTTTTCCATCGCTTCAAGCAGCCTGTGGTGCTGGGCTACATCGTCGCCGGCTTGATCATCGGCCCGCATACACCGCCGTTCGCGCTCATCGACGATGAGGAAACGATCAAGACCCTGGCAGAGCTCGGGGTGATCCTCCTGATGTTCTGCCTGGGCCTGGAATTCAGCCTGCGCAAACTGTTCAAGGTCGGCGCCACTGCATTCATTGCCGCATTCCTGGAAATCGTATTGATGATCTGGATCGGCTTTGAGATCGGCCGCTGGTTCGAATGGAGCACCATGGATTCGCTGTTTCTTGGCGCAATCCTGGCGATTTCCTCGACCACAATCATCGTCAAGGCACTCAATGACCTGAAGATGAAAAACCAGCGCTTCGCGCAATTGATCTTCGGCGTGCTGATTGTCGAAGACATCCTCGGTATAGGCATCATCGCCTTGCTTTCGGGGATCGCGGTCAGTGGTGCGGTCAGTTCCGGCGAGGTGTTCTCTACGGTCGGCAAGCTGTCGCTGTTCATGATCGTGGCACTGGTCATCGGCATTTTGCTGGTGCCACGCCTGCTTGCCTATGTGGCGAAGTTCGAAAGCAACGAGATGCTGCTGGTGACGGTCCTGGGCCTGTGCTTCGGCTTCTGCCTGTTGGTAGTCAAGCTTGAATACAGCATTGTGCTGGGCGCCTTCCTGATCGGCGCGATCATGGCAGAATCACGCGAACTGCTGAAAATAGAACGTCTGATCGAACCCATTCGCGACATGTTCAGTGCAATCTTTTTTGTCGCCATCGGCTTGATGATCGACCCGCTCATCCTGCTCGACTACACCTGGCCGATCATCGTGATTACTGTCGCGGTGGTGCTGGGCAAGATGCTGTCTTGCGGCCTGGGCGCATTCATTGCCGGCAACGATGGTCGTACGTCCTTGCGAGTTGGAATGGGGCTGTCCCAGATTGGCGAGTTTTCCTTCATCATCGCAGCGCTGGGCATTACCTTGCAGGTCACCAGCGATTTTCTCTACCCGGTTGCGGTAGCCGTCTCGGCGATCACGACGCTGCTGACGCCTTATCTGATCCGTGCCGCCGATCCGTTGTCGCTGAAGCTCGCCGCTGTCATGCCCAGGCGCGTAGCCAGGGTGTTCGGACTCTACGGTGAATGGTTGCGCAGCATCCAGCCCCATGGCCAGGGTGCGCTGTTGGCATCGATGATCAGGCGCATTCTGCTGCAGGTCATGGTCAACCTGGCGTTGGTGGTGGCGATTTTCATCAGCGGTGGTTTTTTTGCCGAGCGCATCGGCACTTACCTGGATGAATGGTTCCGCGACCCTGGTTGGCAGAAAGCCTTGATCTGGGGCGCGGCGCTGCTGCTGTCCCTGCCGTTTTTGATTGCGGCCTATCGCAAACTCAAGGCGCTTTCGATTTTGCTCGCGGAGATGGGGGTCAAGCCGGAAATGGCCGGCCGGCATACCCAGCGCGTGCGACGGGTTATCGCCGAAGTGATTCCACTGCTGTCCTTGCTGGTGATTTTCCTGCTGCTGGCGGCGTTATCCGCCAGCATTCTGCCGACCAGCGAGCTATTGCTGCTGGTGATCGTCGTTGCTGCCATCATCGCCGCAGTGCTTTGGCGATGGTTTATCCGGGTGCATGCGCGGATGCAGATCGCGCTGCTGGAGACCCTGGAAAACAACCACCAGAACGACTCTGGGCACTAGGGCGTCAGCTTTCCAGCCAGACGTCCCGAGCCCAATGCCAGACGGACTCCCAACTCTCTTCTGTGACGAGTTCTTCTTCGCCGGACCACAGCACCACGGTGCCGTCTTCCTCGACGCAGTAGTAGTCGTCACCATCCTGGCAGATGGGAATCAGCTCTCGCGGTACACCCATATCCCAGGCGGTGGCCGCGACCTCGGGAAGGTAGGTGTGTGACTGCGGGTCGGTGACGGTGACCGGTTCGAGACTGCCGTAGACGACGTCACTGACGGTCAGCAGGAATTCCTTGAAGACGAAAGGAATATTGATGAACAACTGTTCTTCGATCTCGACCAGTAGATCCTCGTCCGGCAACTCGAGGGGGACCGGTACGGGTTCATTGGCTTCTCGGAGCTGTTCGATGACTTCTTCCACGGCATTTTTCCTCTGACCAGATGCGCGCTGCGGTTTATACCTTAGCTGCATATTAGTGCAATGGTAAAAATGCAAAACCCCGGACATGTCCGGGGTTTTTTTGTGCAATGCCTCAAGCTCAGCCGTTCTGGCGGATACCTGCGACCAGCCAAGGCTGGTTGTCGCCAGGGGCACGTTCCATGTTCCAGCTTTCGCTGAAAATTTCACCCTGGTCGAAGCGGGAGGTTTTCGACACACCGCTGAAGGTCAGGGTGGCGATGGTCTTGTCGGCGCGGTCATCCACACCTTCGAGTTGCACTTGCAGGTTATCGATGTAAGTGGCCTGGAAGCCGTCACCGAGGTCAGCGCGTTCCTTCTTCAGGAACTGCAGCATTTGCGGGGTCACGAACTCGGCGATCTTGTCCATTTCGTTGGCGTCCCAGTGCTGTTGCAACGACTGGAAGTGGCTGCGGGCAGCTTCGAGGAAGCGCTGTTCGTTGAACCAGGCGGGTGCGTTGATGACCGGGCGAGCGGCCGCTGCCGGTGCTGACGAACCACCAAAGATTGAAGGCTGGGCAGGTTGCTCAAACGCTTCACGCTGGAAGGGGGCGTGGCCGGCAGGGGCCATTTGTGCCTGATGCTTGCGGCGACGCGCGGCGATGAAGCGGAACACCAGGAAGGCAATTACTGCCATGATCAGGATGTCGAAGATCTGCATGCCGTCGAAGCCATCGCCCATGAACATGGACGCGAGCAGGCCGCCCGCGGCGATACCGGCCAGTGGCCCGAGCCAGCGCGATGCACCGCTGGCAGCAGGTGCGCGGCCAGGAACGGCTGAAGTGGCGCCTGGAGTTGTTGAAGCGGTTGGCGCAGCCTGTTGGGTCTGGTGGGTTGGGGCCGAGCCGCTGCTTTTGCCGCCGCCGAAGCGCTTGGCCTGGGCGTCGATGCTCAGCGTCAGGCCGATGCACAGCGCCAGGGCGATGCTAAGAAAACGTTGCATAAGGGATTTCCCATTGGTGGATTGCACGCGCGTCATGTTGCACAGATGTGGGGAGCATGACCAGCGACATAATGTTTCCAGCTTTTGCCTAAATGGATGACATCCATATATTCCTTGGGCTGTCGTCCTGTTCATTTAGTTCTGCGTGAAGCCGTTGGTCTGATCGTAAGACATTAAATCAGCGACGCCACGCCAGCAGTACCACACCCGCTGTGATCAGACAGATGCCGGCCCACTGACGCAGATCGAGTTTCTCGCCAAGCAAGGTCACGCCCAAAACCGCCACCAGCACCACGCTGAGTTTGTCTACCGGTGCGACCAGCGAGGCTTGACCCAGCTGCAACGCGCGAAAATAGCAAATCCACGAAGCGCCGGTGGCCAGTCCTGACAGCGTCAGAAACACATAGCTGCGCGGCGAGATCGAACTCAAGGATTGATATTGGCCCGTTGCATAAAGAATCAAGCCCAGGCTGACGAGAACGACGAGGGTTCGCAGGAGCGTGGCGAAGTCTGAATTGATTCCGCTGACGCCGACCTTGGCGAAAATGGTGGTCAAGGCGGCAAACGCCGCCGAGAGCAGGGCCCAGAATGTCCATGAAGAGAAAAAACCTGTGCCCATGCGCCTTGCCCTCACGAGATGGTGAGGGTCAGATCGCTTCCAGCTTGGCATAGCCAAGCATCAGCCACTTGCTGCCCTCGGAGAAATTCACCTGCACGCGCGCCTGCGCGCCCGAGCCTTCAAAGTTGAGAATCACGCCTTCGCCGAACACCGAGTGCTGGACACGCTGCCCCAGGTTGAACTCGGTCTGCGGAATGTTCGCGCCGCCAAACAGGCTGCTGGAGTTCTGCTTCTGGCCGGAGCCGAACGGGCGACTGACACTGTTGGACAAGCGCACTTCCTGGATCAGACCGCTCGGAATCTCCCGGACGAAACGCGATACCTTGTTGTAGGTTTCGCTACCGTACAGGCGACGTGTTTCAGCGTAGGTCATGACCAGTTGTTGCATGGCCCGGGTAATGCCGACATAGGCCAGGCGGCGTTCTTCTTCAAGCCGGCCAGGTTCTTCCAGGCTCATCTTGTGCGGGAACAGGCCTTCTTCCATGCCCACCAGGAACACGTACGGGAACTCAAGGCCCTTGGCGCTGTGCAGCGTCATCAATTGCACGCTGTCTTCGTGCTCATCGGCCTGGGCATCGCCGGCTTCCAGCGAGGCATGGCCGAGGAAGGCGGCAAGTGGCGTGAGATCGGCGTCTTCTTCGGCGCTTTCAAAGTTACGCGCGGCGCTGACCAGTTCCTCGAGGTTTTCTACCCGGGCCTGGCCCTTTTCGCCCTTTTCTTCCTGGTGATAGGTAATCAGGCCGGACTGTTCGATGACCGTCTGGGTCATCAGGTGCAGCGGCATGTCCATGACCTTCGCCGCGAGGTTCTCGATCAGCTCGATAAAGGCACCCAGCGCATTGGCGGCGCGACCTGTCAGGCCTTTATTGGCGATCAGCAGGCGCATCGATTCCCACATCGACACTTCGGCGTGGCGCGCATGTTCGCGAATCGCTTCGACGGTTTTCTCGCCGATGCCCCGTGGCGGCACGTTGATGACACGCTCCAGCGCCGCATCGTTACCGCGCCCTTCGAGCACCCGCAGGTAAGCCATGGCGTTCTTGATCTCGGCGCGCTCGAAGAAGCGCTGGCCGCCGTAGATCCGGTAGGGAATTCGCTCGCGCAGCAGCGCTTCTTCAAGCACCCGCGACTGGGCGTTGGAGCGATAGAGAATGGCAATTTCGCTGCGTGCCAGGCCGGTTTTCAAGGCGCTTTCAATGGTTTCGACGACATAACGGGCTTCGTCATGTTCGTTGAATGCCGCATACAGGCTCAGTGGCTCGCCTTCGCCGTCGTCGGTCCACAGCTCTTTGCCCAGGCGACCGCTGTTGTTGGCGATCAGTGCGTTGGCCGCCTTGAGGATACCGGCCGTGGAGCGGTAGTTCTGCTCCAGGCGGATCATCTCGGCGTCAGGGAAATCAGCACTGTACTGATGAATGTTCTCGATTTTTGCGCCGCGCCAGCCATAGATCGACTGGTCGTCATCGCCCACTACCATCAGGCTCTCGCCACCCTGGGCAAGCAGGCGCAACCAGGCGTACTGCACGGCGTTGGTATCCTGGAACTCGTCCACCAACAGGTGTCGGAATCGCCGCTGGTAGTGTTCCAGCAAGCCGGGATGATCGCGCCACAGGTCCAGGGCGCGCAGCAGCAGCTCGGAGAAGTCAATGACGCCGGCACGCTGGCAAGCCGCCTCGTAGGCCTCGTAGATCGAGCGCATGGTCGCCAGGAACAGATCGCCGCTGGCCTGGATGTGTTGCGGGCGCAGGCCTTCATCCTTTTGCCCGTTGATGAACCACTGGGCCTGGCGGGCTGGCCAGCGCTGTTCGTCCAGGCCCAGCTCGCGGATGACCCGCTTGACCAACCGCTGCTGGTCGTCGCTGTCGAGGATCTGGAAGTTCTGGTTCAGCCCGGCTTCCTGCCAGTGCGCCCGCAGCAAGCGGTGCGCCAGGCCGTGGAAAGTGCCAACCCACATGCCGGCCGGGTTGATACCCATCAACTGCTCGATACGCTGACGCATCTCGGCGGCAGCCTTGTTGGTGAAGGTCACCGACAGGATCGAGTGGGGGGAGGCCTGCTCCACCTGGATCAACCAGGCAATGCGGTGCACCAGCACACGGGTTTTACCGGAGCCAGCACCGGCCAGGACCAACTGACGGCCACGAGAAGCCGCTACGGCCTGTCGTTGGGCATCGTTGAGTGAGTTCAGCAGAAGGGAGAGGTCATCGCGCATCCGGCCATTTTAGGGTGCGAGGGGAGGCAGGGGCAAACCCCGCATGCATCGACCTGCATAAAAGTGGAAGAAGGCGACCGATCGGTCATTGGCTGCAGGCGTTGCTACACCTGGCTTGACTGCCTGGCAGCCGAGTTCGTTGTCCTTTCATCGGCCTACTTTTATGACGCAGGGTTGTTTGGTCTGCGCACTTGCTTGTGTATGCTCGTTTCACGTTTGAGGCTCACCATTATAAGAATATTGCCCATGACTCTTAGCTCTGGCTCTGCGGATGCTCAGCGCAGCACCCGCAAGCAATACGCCACGCAGCTGGCCGTCGAGCGCACCCGCCTGCTTTATCAGGGCTCGTTGTTGCCGACGCTGTTCATGCTGCTCAACGGTCTGGTTTGCGCCTGGCTGCTCTGGAGCCCGCAGCGTTATCTGCTGGTCAGCATCTGGCTGGTCTGGTTGATGGCGCTGGTCGCGCTGCGGGTCATTCAGGTTGCGGCGTTCGATTCGGCTATCCCTGACCGTCAAGCTCAGCCGAGCTGGCGTCGAATGTTCCTGCTGGGGTCCGCCTTCAGTGGTTTGACCCTGGCCAGCGCCGCGATTGCGCTGGTGCCTGTGGATAACTTTGTACAGCAGGCCTGGGTATTTGGCCTGCTGGGGGCTGCCACACTGTCGGCCAGCATCGCATATGCGGTGAGTCTGCCCGCCTTCCTCAGCTTTGTCTTGCCATGCCTGTTGCCACCCATTGCCTATCTATTCTGGAAGGCTGATGAAGTACAGCAAGGCTGGGGCTGGCTCGGGTTGATTCTGTTGGGGTCGTTGTCGGTGGTGGCCTGGCAGGTCAATCGGCTGATCGAGCGGGGTTTGCTGCGGCGCTTCCAGAATCAGGAGCTGATCGATCACTTGCAACAGGCCCAGAGCCACAGCGAGCGGTTGAATCTGGAGCTGGAGCGGGAAATTGAACAACGTCGCGGGGTAGAAGAAGAGCTGCGCCAAGCCCAGGTCGGGCTCGAGTCGCGAGTGGCCGAGCGCAGCCGTGAGCTGGATCTGGCCAACCAGGCCTTGAGCAAGAGCGAGGAACGCCTGGCCCTGGCACTCAAGGCCAGCGAGCTTGGGCTGTGGGACTGGAACCTGCAGACCGATGAAGTCCACCACACGCAACTCAAGGAGCTTTTCGGCCTGGAGCCGGAGCAGGTCAAGGCCATGCTGGCCGATCTCAAGCCCCGGCTGCACCCTGAAGACCTGCCGCTGCTCAAGCGAGCCCTGGTGGAACACCTCAAGGGGCGAACCGAAGACTATTGCAGCGAATACCGGGTACGCCACAGTGATGGCCATTGGCGCTGGATCCAGGACCGCGGGCGAGCTGTCGAGCGTGGCCGAAGGGGCCAGGTCATTCGCATGCTCGGAACCCGTCGCGATATCAGTGTCGGCAAGGCTCAGGAAGAACAACTGCAGTTGGCGGCCACCGTATTCGAAGCGGCCAGCGAAGGCATCGTGATCTTCGATCCTGACTATCGTTTGCGGGCGGTGAACCAGGCTTTCAGCAAGCTCACCGGTTTTACCCGGGAAGAGGTGTTGGGCCGCAGCGTGGTCGAATTGCCGTGCAGTCGCGATGCACGTCGCCATTATCAGGTCATTCATCAGGCGCTGGAGCAACACGGCAGCTGGCAGGGCGAGCTGGTTGAAACCCGCAAGAACGGCGACTTTTATCCACAATGGCTGCAATTGAACGTGGTGCGCGATTCACGAGGAAAAGTCGCGCATATTGTGGGGTTCTTCGCCGATCTTTCAGCCCGGCGAGAATCCGAAGAGCGCATGCGGTACCTGACGCATTACGATGAGTTGACCGGGCTGGCCAACCGTTCGCTGTTCAAGGAGCGCCTGCAAGAGGCCAGCCAGCGCGTTCGCCAGGGCGGGCGCAGCCTGGCCTTGCTCCATATCGATCTGGACCGCTTCAAGCTGCTCAATGAAAGCCTCGGTCATGAGGTCGCCGATCAGTTGCTCAAGCAGATGGCACGCCGTATCAGCAACGCCCTGCCGGAAGCGGATACCATCGCCCGACTCTCCGGCGACGAGTTCGCCGTGCTGTTCGATGCCTATGGCAGCCTGTCGAGCCTGGCTCGGGTCGCCAGCCGCTTGCTCGATAAATTGCGCGCCCCGCTGAGCGTGGTCGATCACGAGTTGGTAATCAGCGCCTCGGTCGGCATCAGCCTGTTGCCCGATAACGCGCGGGAAATCACTGCGCTGGTCAGCCAGGCGAACATGGCCATGCAACACGCCAAGCACCTAGGTGGCAACAACTTCCAGTTTTATACCCAGAGTCTGCAAGCCAGTACGGTGGAGCGGCTGCAGCTGGAGAACCAACTGCGCAAGGCTATCGAGGAACGGCAGCTGGAGGTCTTCTATCAACCCAAGCTGTGCCTGGCCACCGGCCGACTCGAGGCTGCAGAGGCACTGGTGCGTTGGCGTCACCCGCAATGGGGTCTGGTGCCGCCAGGCAATTTTATCGGGCTGGCCGAAGAAACCGGGTTGATCGGGCCCATTGGCGAATTCGTCCTGCGGCAAGCTTGCTGGCAGGCCTGCGAGTGGCAGCGCCAGGGGCATGAGCCGATACGGGTATCGGTGAATCTGTCGGTGCATCAACTGCGTCAGGGCAAGCTGGTCAGCCTGGTGCGCCAGGTGCTGGAAGAAAGCGGCCTGGCCCCGGGGCTCCTGGAGCTGGAGTTGACCGAAAGCCAGCTGCTCGACAATGTCGAACACATCATCGCCAGCTTCAGGCAGCTGCACGAACTGGGCGTTAAGCTTGCCATCGACGACTTCGGCACCGGCTACTCATCCCTGAGCTACCTCAAGCGTTTCCCGGTGGACTACGTCAAAATCGATCAAACCTTCATTCGCGGCCTGCACGAAGGCAGCGAAGACGCTGCGATCACTCGGGCAATCATCGCCATGGCCCACAGCCTGGAACTGAAAGTCGTCGCCGAAGGTGTCGAGACCCACGAGCAGCTGGCTTTCCTCAAGGCCCAGCACTGTGATGAGGTGCAGGGCTATCTGATCAGCCATCCGCTGGAGGCGCAGGCCTTGGCCGGGCTTCTGGCAGGTGTATATCAGTTCTGACTGAACCAGGCCCGGCCCTGGTGCTCGAGCAGGGTATGGGCCTGGTCCGGCCCGGTCGACCCGGCAGGGTAGGGGCGCGGGCTCTGAAAGTACTCTTGCCAGCCGGTCAGGATCGGGTCGATCCAGGCCCAGGCGGCTTCCACCTCGTCGCGTCGCATGAACAGCGTCGAATCACCTTCCAATACGTCCAGCAGCAGGCGCTCATAGGCGTCCCAGCGGCGTTTCTGGTTGAAGGCCCGGGCCAGGTTCAAGTCCAGCTCGACCGGCTCCAGGCGCATGCCTTTGCCGGGCGTCTTGGTCATCAGTTGCAGGCTGATGCGCTCGTCAGGCTGCAACTGGATTACCAACAAGTTGGTCTGACAGCCTTCGAACAGGCGGTGGGGGACGGGCTTGAACTGGATGACGATCTGCGATGACTTTTTCGCCAGCCGTTTACCGGTTCGCAGAAAGAACGGGACGCCAGCCCAGCGCCAATTGTTGATTTGCACTTGAACGGCGACAAAGGTTTCAGTATCGCTGTCGTTGTCGACATTTTTCTCGAAATAGTAGGCCGGGACCTCCTGACCGCCGATCTTGCCCGCGGTGTACTGCCCGCGCACCGTCTTGTCCTGGACATCCTGGCCGGTGATGGACTTGAGGTCCTTGAGTACCTTGACCTTCTCGTCACGCACGGACTCGGCATCGAAGTGCGCCGGTGCTTCCATGGCCACCAGGCAGAGCAGCTGCAACAGGTGGTTCTGGACCATGTCACGCATTGCCCCGGAACGGTCGTAGTAGCCGCCGCGGTTTTCCACACCCAGGGTCTCACAGACGCTGATCTGCACGTGATCGACGTGAGCACCGCGCCACAATGGCTCGAACAAGGCATTGGCAAACCGCAGAGCCATGAGGTTCTGCACGGTTTCCTTGCCCAGGTAGTGGTCGATGCGAAACACCTGGGACTCCTGGAACACCGAGCCAATGGCGGTATTGATGGCCTTGGCCGACTCCAGTGAATGGCCGATGGGCTTTTCCAGCACGATGCGGGATTCGTGGTCAGCCAGCCCGGCGACTTGCATGTGGGTGGCAATAGGCGCGAAAAGCTCCGGGGCGGTTGCCAGGTAGTAGATACGCATGAGGCCGCCGGGTTCGCCGAGAAACCTGGCCAGTCGGCCAAAGTCGGCGCTTTGCGAAGCGTCCATCGGAAAGTAGTCGAGGCGCGCGGCAAAACGCTTCCAGACATCGTTATCGAAGTCGGCCCTGGCTACCTGGGCGCGGCAGCGACGTTCGGCCAGTAATTGAAAATCGCGGCGTGGCAAATGGCTGCGGGCCAGGGCGATGATGCGCACCTCCGGGTGCAGCCGATCGTCGCGATACAGGTGGTAGAGCGCTGGGAGCAGCTTGTGCAAGGCCAGATCTCCGGTCCCGCCGAAGATCAGAATGTCGCAGGGGATGGTCAACGCAGCAACTCTCCGAGTTCGTTTAGCTGGGCGGGCCGCAGGTCATGTAGTATAACTACAAGAAAGCTACATCCCGGTCTGCCGATCATAACCGAGTCCTGTCCATTGAATCTGTTGCAACACATCGCCCAGTCGCGCCATCTGTTACGCAAGTCGGAGCTCAAGGTTGCCGACCATGTGCTGCTTGACCCGGCGGCCGTAATGCATAGCTCCATGGCCGATCTTGCCCACAGCGTCGGGATCAGCGAGCCGACCATCGTGCGTTTTTGCCGTGCGATCGGCTGTTCCGGGTTCCAGGACCTGAAGCTCAAGCTCGCGCAAAGCCTGGCGGCAGGTGCCAGCTTTGGCCAGTTTGCGATTCATGAAGACGATTCGGTTGCCGACTACAGCCTGAAAATTTTCGACACCACGCTACATACCCTGATGGAAGTGCGCGAGCACCTCGATCCGCACGCCTTGCAGCGCGCCGTGACCGCCATGGCCCAGGCCCAGCGCGTCGAGTTCTACGGCTTCGGCGCGTCCGGCGCGGTAGCAGCCGATGCCCAGCACAAGTTCTTTCGCTTGCTGCTCACCGCCGCCGCCTACTCCGACCCGCACATGCAGGCCATGTCGGCAGTCACGCTCAAGCCTGGCGATGTGGCGATCTGCATTTCCCAGTCCGGCCGTTCCAAGGACTTGCTGATCACCGCCAACCTGGTGCGCGAGAGCGGGGCGACGCTGATCACCCTGTGCCCGAGCCAGACGCCGCTGGCAGAGCTGTCGACCGTCAACCTGGCAATCGATGTGCATGAGGACACCGAGATCTACACCCCGCTGACCTCGCGTATCGCTCACCTGGTGGTAATCGACGTGTTGGCGATGGGGGTTGCCATGGCCCGTGGCCCGAGCCTGGTCAACCACCTCAAGAGCGTCAAGCGCAGTCTGCGCAGCCTGCGTCTGTCACCCAAGTCCGTGAAAGCCCTGGACGACTGAGTCTGTCCGGCCTTCACGCGCCTGCCGCAAAGCGTTCATCGATTTGTCATTGGCTTGCCGCCAAATAGTCATTGCACAGGTGGAACCTGTAGCTCCCGCACTCGAACTGGGAGATCAGCAATGGCTCGTTATTTCGATGGTTCGCAACAGAGCACCAGCAAGACCCGTCGGCAGCAGGAAGATCAACGGCGCATGGAATTTCGCCGGGCGATCGAGAGTTACTCCGAGCAGCGTCAACTGCTTCAGGAAATCGCCGATTACCCCGAACTGCAATCGATCAATCTTTGGCAGGTATCGGCGGTAAATGCCCCGAAAAGCGCTCAACCAGCGCGCTGATTTGCGCACGTTCGCTACGGATGAACGCTAAAAAGGCCAACGCCACCGGCGACAACCGCTTGGCTTTGGCCTGCACCACGCACCAGCTTCGATAAAGCGGCAGTTCCTCGACCGGCAGCTCACGCAGAATGCCCGTGGCCAGCTCCAGATTGAGCGCGTGGCGTGTCAGCAAGGCCAGGCCCAGGCCGGCAATCACGCACTCGCGCTGGGCATCGGCCGAAGCGACCTCCAGCGTCTGGGTGAAATGCACGCGCTTGTCCTTGAAGAACTCTTCACAGGCCTTGCGGGTTCCCGATCCCTGTTCGCGAATCAGTAGGGTATGAGGTTCCAGGTCCTGCAAGCGCAGGCTGTCGAGCTTGCACAGCGGATGGTCGGGCGGGGCCACTGCAACGATCGGGTTGTTCAAGAAGGGCACGAACTCAAGGCCCATGTCCTGGGGCACCATGGACATGATGATCAAGTCGTCGCGGTTATCCGACAGCCGCCTGATCGCCTGGGCCCGATTGACTACCGTCAGGTTCAGGTTCACATCTGGATGCTGTTTCTTGAATGCAGCGAACAGGTGCGGGACGAAATACTTCGCGCTGGACTCCACCGCCAGCTTGAGTTGCCCCTGCAGCGAGCCCTGCATGTCCGAGAGTTGCATGTCGAAGCTTTCCAGGCGCCCGAAGATATCCCGGCTGGCGCGTTGCAAGGCTTCTGCGGCCTCGGTCAGGTAAAGTTTCTTACCCACATATTCGAAAAGTGGCTGCCCAACCAGCTCCTCAAGCTGACGAATCTGCAGGCTGACGGCGGGTTGCGTCAGTGCCATTTCGTCGGCTGCCCGGCTGTAGGAGCGTAGATCGCAGACTTCGTTGAAGATCTGCAACTGACGCAATGTCATACGCATCAATGACTTACGCATTTTCTTCTCGATTTTGCAAAGGCCTTTCGCTCGACTATAAGCTTTTGCTAATGCCTGACCTAACAAATATTGATTTTTGTTTATCGACCAGTAGCGCTAGGGTGATTATGCGACTGGCCAGCGAGGCTTGGTCACGCGCCGACCGGCTTTTCCGGTTCGTTTGTTTCATCGGTCGAGGAAATTCCAGTGATAAAAAAGATCCTGATCGCCAACCGTGGTGAAATTGCCGTACGGATCGTGCGTGCCTGCGCCGAGATGGGCATTCGCTCGGTAGCGATCTATTCCGACGCCGATCGGCATGCCTTGCATGTCAAACGTGCCGACGAAGCCCACAGTATCGGTGCCGAGCCGTTGGCTGGCTACCTGAACCCACGCAAGCTGGTGAACCTGGCAGTGGAAACCGGTTGTGATGCGCTGCATCCCGGTTATGGCTTCCTCTCGGAAAACGCCGAGCTGGCGGTTATCTGTGCCGAGCGTGGAGTCAAGTTCATCGGGCCGGCTGCCGAAGTCATCCGCCGCATGGGCGACAAGACCGAGGCGCGCCGCAGCATGATCAAGGCCGGCGTACCGGTTACGCCTGGCACTGAAGGCAACGTCGCCGATATTGAAGAAGCCCTGAGCGAAGGTGAACGGATCGGTTATCCGGTCATGCTCAAGGCCACCTCCGGTGGTGGCGGTCGCGGCATTCGTCGCTGCAACAGCCGCGAAGAACTGGAACAGGCATTCCCTCGGGTTATTTCCGAAGCAACCAAGGCGTTTGGTTCGGCCGAAGTGTTCCTGGAAAAGTGCATCGTCAACCCGAAACACATCGAAGCGCAGATTCTCGGCGACAGCTTTGGCAATGTGGTGCACCTGTTCGAGCGCGATTGCTCGATCCAGCGTCGTAACCAGAAGCTGATCGAAATCGCCCCGAGCCCGCAGCTGACCCCGGAACAGCGCGCCTACATCGGCGATCTGTCCGTGCGCGCGGCCAAGGCAGTGGGCTACGAGAACGCCGGTACCGTGGAGTTCCTGCTCGCCGATGGCGAAGTGTACTTCATGGAAATGAACACCCGGGTGCAGGTCGAACACACCATCACCGAGGAAATCACCGGCATCGATATCGTCCGTGAGCAGATCCGCATCGCGTCCGGGCTGCCGCTATCGGTGAAGCAGGAAGATATCCAGCACCGCGGCTTTGCCCTGCAGTTCCGGATCAACGCCGAAGACCCGAAAAACAACTTCCTGCCGAGCTTCGGCAAGATCACTCGCTATTACGCGCCCGGCGGTCCTGGCGTGCGAACCGATACGGCAATCTACACCGGCTACACCATTCCGCCGTACTACGACTCCATGTGCCTGAAACTGGTGGTGTGGGCGTTGACCTGGGAAGAAGCCATGGATCGCGGTTTGCGGGCCCTGGATGACATGCGCGTGCAAGGGGTCAAGACCACTGCCGCCTACTACCAGGAAATCCTGCGCAATCCGGAATTCCGTAGCGGCCAGTTCAATACCAGCTTCGTCGAAAGCCATCCTGAACTGACCAACTACTCGATCAAGCGCAAACCCGAAGAGCTGGCCCTGGCCATCGCCGCCGCCATCGCCGCCCACGCAGGCCTGTGAGGAATACCATCATGACCAAGAAAATCCACGTTACCGACACAATCCTGCGCGACGCCCACCAGTCCCTGTTGGCGACCCGCATGCGCACCGAAGACATGCTGCCGATCTGCGAAAAGCTCGACAAGGTCGGCTACTGGTCGTTGGAAGTCTGGGGCGGCGCGACCTTCGACGCCTGCGTGCGCTTCCTCAAGGAAGACCCGTGGGAGCGCCTGCGTAAACTGCGCGCCGCACTGCCCAACACCCGTCTGCAAATGCTCCTGCGTGGGCAGAACCTGCTCGGCTATCGTCACTACAGCGATGACGTGGTCAGGGCGTTTGTCGCCAAGGCGGCGGTCAATGGCATCGACGTGTTCCGTATCTTCGACGCCATGAACGACGTGCGTAACCTGCGCGTAGCCATCGAGGCCGTCAAAGCCGCCGGCAAGCACGCCCAAGGCACCATCGCCTACACCACCAGCCCGGTGCACACCATCGAAGCGTTCGTGGCCCAGGCCAAGCAAATGGAAGCCATGGGTTGTGACTCGATCGCGATCAAGGACATGGCCGGGCTGCTGACCCCATACGCCACCGGTGAGTTGGTCAGGGCACTGAAGGCCGAGCAATCGCTGCCGGTGTTTATCCACTCTCACGATACCGCTGGCCTGGCCGCCATGTGCCAGCTCAAGGGCATTGAAAACGGCGCCGATCATATCGATACCGCGATCTCCAGCTTCGCCTGGGGCACCAGCCATCCGGGTACCGAGTCGATGGTTGCAGCGCTTAAAGGCAGCGAGTTCGACACCGGCCTGGATCTGGAGCTGTTGCAAGAGATCGGCCTGTACTTCTATGCCGTGCGCAAGAAGTATCACCAGTTCGAGAGTGAGTTCACCGCTGTCGACACCCGCGTGCAGGTCAACCAGGTACCTGGTGGGATGATCTCCAACCTGGCCAACCAGCTCAAAGAGCAGGGCGCCCTGAACCGCATGAGTGAAGTGCTGGCGGAAATCCCGCGGGTGCGTGAAGACTTGGGCTTCCCGCCGCTGGTGACCCCGACTTCGCAGATCGTCGGTACCCAGGCGTTCTTCAACGTACTGGCCGGCGAGCGCTACAAGACCATCACCAACGAAGTGAAGCTGTACCTGCAAGGCGGTTACGGCAAGGCGCCGGGCGTGGTCAACGAGAATCTGCGCCGTCAGGCCATCGGCAGCGAAGACGTGATCGACGTGCGTCCTGCCGACCTGCTCAAGCCGGAAATGACCAAGCTGCGCACCGACATCGGCAACCTGGCCAAATCCGAAGAGGACGTGCTGACCTACGCCATGTTCCCGGACATCGGGCGCAAGTTCCTTGAAGAGCGTGAAGCCGGCACCCTGGCGCCTGAAGTGCTGCTGCCGATTCCGGAAGCGGGCGGTGTCAGCCCGGCCGGAGGCGAAGGCGTACCGACCGAATTCGTCATCGATGTGCACGGTGAAACCTACCGCGTCGACATCACCGGCGTCGGCGTCAAGGCCGAAGGCAAGCGTCACTTCTACCTGTCCATCGACGGCATGCCTGAAGAGGTGGTGTTCGAACCGCTCAACGAATTCGTCGGCGGCGGCATCGGCAAGCGCAAGCAGGCCAGCGAGCCAGGTCACATCAGCACCACCATGCCCGGCAACATCGTCGATGTTCTGGTCAAGGAAGGCGATGTGGTCAAGGCTGGCCAGGCCGTGCTGATCACCGAAGCGATGAAGATGGAGACCGAAGTGCAGGCACCGATCGCCGGCAAGGTCACCGCCATTCATGTGGCCAAAGGCGACCGCGTCAATCCGGGTGAGATCCTGATCGAAATCGAGGGCTGATACGGGCTTCGGTTGTAACGATTTACCTCTGGGGAGCAAATGCTCCCCTTTTTTTTTTTGCGTGATCCTCGCGTTCGTTTACTCGACCCCATGAAGGGCCATCACTTCCTGGCATCTAAGAAAGGCAATGTGCCATTGGGCAGAACGGTGGAGGGTAATACACCATTCCAACGCTCGGCCTTCGTCAGTTCAACCAGATTCTGGTTGCTCGCCAACGCCTGGGCTCTTGCCTTGATCGCATCCGCTTCTGCATCGCCACGCAGTCGGGTTGCCTCGGCATCGGCTCTTGCCTGAGCGACTTTGGAGTCAGCTTCCGCCTGTGCTTGTGTAATACGGATTTGCGCCTGAACCTGTTCGGTAGCCAGCATTTGCTCGCGGGTTTTCACTTCAACTTCTGCTTTCATACGTAGTGCGATAGAGCGCTCATAGTCGTCGCTGAAATCGATGTTTTCAACTTGAACACTATCGATAACGACAGGGCCTGCAACGGCATCCTTGATCGCTTTGGATACATCCGTCACAAACTTTCCGCGCTGCTGCACTGCAGTTACCGCATTGTATTGCCCGAAGACATTCTCAACCTGCGTCGGAACCTGTCGGCTGATCAACCTGGAGACGAGACCCTCCAGGTCCTGATACTGGGTGTAAACCTTGGCGACTTCGCTGGGCTCTACATGCCATGAAACCGAGACATTCAGCGTGGCGGTCTGTTGGTCCTTGCTGTACGCGGTAAGGGCTCGGTAGGTCGTTGCCTGACTCTGCACGGAGATGGATTTTACTGTCTCAATGAGCGGGATTTTGAACGCCAGGCCGGGTTCAATCACTCCAACAAGGGCGCCATTGCGCAGCAGTACCCCACGTTCAGTCTCATCCACGGTATACCAGGCGCTAAAAAATACGCCTATAAGGATCGCAATAGCGACAAAACCGGCAAAGAATTTCACTTTAAGCATATGCATGGTTGTTTCCTTAATCAATGCAAGGGTCTCGCTCGCAGCGAGTGGTGAAGGAAACGATGGAGGTGCCGTTCTATTTGATCCAGTACATATACTTGCCCACGCTCCATAGAGCTATCATGAAGATAAAAAGCATGCATCCGGAGTTATAGATAATAGAAATTCTACGCTTCAGCACCTTCGGAAAATTTTTTATGTCGACTGGATCTGCATCCCCCCGTCTAATAAATATGTTAGGAAAGGAAAGCAAGTTTGAAACGTTCCCCATTAAAATAATGTGTTCAATCATACCCTTGATTTCGGAGGGGTCTTGGTATCCGATCAACTTGCAATTTGAAAGATGTTTGATTATTTCATGTTTTTTTGTGTATGTTGTATGAATCCATGCGATTATGGTAATGAGTATTAAGAAAAAAACTAAAGCCCAGCATATGCTGTAAATTTCCTCGGCGCTGAGCATTATTATTTGGTCCATTCATAAACTGTTTTACCTAATATTTCCCCGCCTTCCTCCCCAAACATTCCGCCCGCTGTAGCTCCAATCCCAACAACAACGATGCCACAGATGAGTCCCCCCACACCTCCCGCGGCTGTAAATGCTGGGCACAGTGTAGTGGTCAACTAATCCCGGACACGACGTTAAGTTTTTCTTCGGCCTGAGCTGGCGCCAGCCCACCGTTGAATTGATGGGGGCGAATCCAGTTGTACCGATGCATCAAGAAATGGCTGATATCGCGCTGGGCTTCTTGAGCAGTTCGGTAGCCCATGGTCGGTATCCATTCAGTTTTCACGCTGCGAAACACACGCTCCATCGGCGCATTGTCCCAGCAATTACCCCGGCGGCTCATGCTCTGGCGCATGCGATAACGCCACAGCCGCTGGCGAAATAAACGACTCCCATACTGCGACCCTTGATCCGAGTGAAACAGCAGGCCCTGAGGTCTTCCTCGTTGCTCATAGGCCATATCCAGTGCCTTGATAACCAGCTCGGCGTCCGGCTTTTCCGACAATGCCCAACCCACTATCCGGCGCGCGCAAAGATCTAGCACAACAGCCAGATAATGCCATTTCCCTTGGGCCCAAATGTAGGTGATGTCGCCGCACCACACTTGGTTGGGGGCCGAGACATCGAACTCCCGATTCAAGATGTTCGGGATATCCAACCGTTCGACCGTCGCTCGTTTATAGGCATGAGAACCTGGCTGTTTGCTCACGAGGTCAAGCTCACGCATCAAGCTGCGTACCTTAAATCGCCCCAGTTGCTCGCCGTCTTCACGCATGATCGACAAGATGCTGCGGCTGCCCGCAGCACTACGACTTTCTGTGAACAGTTCATTGACCCGACTGCGCAGCCGAAGCCGCTCAATATCAGGAGTCCGGCGCCTGAGACGCTGGGCGTAGTAACACGAGCGGGTGACTTCAAACACTTTGCACAGCCAATCAATCGGCTCGTGGACGCTAAGCTGATTGATCAGCGCGTACGCTCGTGATCTTCCGACATCAAGAGCGCGGTAGCCTTTTTTAGTATCGATTTTTCCCGTTCAAGGCGGGCGATCCGGACTTCCAGTTCCTGGATTTTCTGCTGCTCCGGGGTCAGCGCTTTGCTTAGCGGGGTGACACCTTGGCGCTCCTTCTGAACCTGCTCAACCCAGCGGCGTAGTGCCGACTCGCCGACGCCGAGTGAACGACTGGCTTCGATGTAGCTGTAGTTTTGCTTGAGCACGAGGTCGGCAGCCTCGCGTTTGAATTCAGCGGAAAAGGAACGGCGTTGTTTGGTCATTTGACACCTCGATCTGGCGAGCATTCTCGCCTAAATGGGTGTCCGGTTTCATTAGACCACTACACAGTACCCCTGCGGCTTTAATCCCGGCAGCCCCTCCACCAATTGCGCCACCCGCCAATCCACCACCAAATTTCCCACTCTCGCTAAACTTCACCTGCCGACATTCATCCTCCCTCCCCACCCGGCAAGTCTCCTCCACCTTCATTACCGACGCCGAAGCGCCGAGGCCTACGCCAATCCACCCGCCAGCCCTGATGTACCGAGCGGCCTTGCTCACCCCGTCGATATGCGTGGCATAACCCGGTATTTGACCTGGTGCCCCGGCTTTGTCCCAATGATGGACCAGGCTACGGCTGGAGATGCCGAGGGCGCTTTTCAGTTTGGGGTGGTCGGGCAGGCCGGTGCTTTTGCGCACCAGCGGACCCAGACTGCTATCGAGTTGAGAGAGCAGGCGTTTGCGCTCGGCGAAGAATTCCGGGGTTTGCAGGTGGCCGTGCTGCTGGTAAGTGCGTTGGTGCAGTTGTTCGAGGTCTTCGAGGGTTGCTTTCATGGTGTTCAGGTGCCTCGCGAACATGGTTTCGCCGATGCCGACTGCAGTGGCGCCCTGGGTCAGGAAGGACCCGATCTCGTCATGGTGTTTGACCATGAACGAAGCCTCTTCGATGCTGAGGTCTTCCAGTGCTGCATCGACGGTGGCGGCAGCTTGCAGGAGTTGTTCGTGTTCATGGCGACACATAGGGTAGTGCGGGTCGGCAATGATAACGAGCTGGCCGGGCTTGAGTTCAGCTTTGAGGTGCGGGTTGAACTGGAAAAAGTCTCTGGCGTGCTCGGAGAAAGGATCGGGGAAAAACTCGAGCTGCAGTGTGCCCAGGCTCATTGGTCGTTGCACGATATGGAAACCTGATGGTGCAGCCCCCTTGGGGGGCGGGACGGACTTGATGTAGTCGAGAAAGGCCATTCGGGCTCGGCCTTCGGCAGCTGCTGCCTCGAACGGCCACCAGTCAAACGCCTTCGCATCGCGCTTGATCAGCAGCCATTCGCCGCGTTGGACTTGCTTGAGCACCTCCGGGTCGTAATTGAGCATCGAGGTGCGGCGCAGGCCCTTGAGCCCGTTGATGTCCTGGCGAAAATTGAGCGCGTGCTTGACCAGGGCGACCGCCTCGGCGGTCGGGTAGATGTAGGGGCGCTCTTCCGGGCGCAGCTGGTTGCGATGGATCAGCTTCATGGTTCACAGGCCTCTTTGCGTGATCTGTCAACGGGTCAACTGTTCCACTGATCGATACCCGTGGTGCCGCAGACTTCATGGACCCAGGTAATTTTGCGGTAGGCGAAGTGCACGACTTCCATGAGGGTGAATTCAGCGTTGTCTGCATCCAGGCAATTGGGCAGGACGAGTTGGGCGTGAACGATGACGGCATCGTGCAGTTCCATCGAATAGAAGAGTTCCTGCGCCCCCGGGGCTGCGGTGCGATAGAACTCGAGGCGGCACAGGGTCAAGGGTTCGCCGGTACTCAGGGCGATATTGATCAGGGGCGAGGATTTGTCGATCCCTTTGGTGACGACCAAAGGGGTATGGCGCCGATGGCCGGAGTTGGCTCCGGAGGGTACGAATACGGTGTGGTCCACGGCCTGGAGCAGTATCTGGTTCTCGTGACCATTCTGGTAGCGATTACCCACCGACGCCTGGGTGGATGCTCCGGCGCTGATCGATCCTTGGTGTGTGCCTTCGATGGTCATGTAGGCGGGGGTCGGCATTGCATGTCTCCTTTGCCATTTGTTTGCGAGCAAAGGGGTTTAATACAGGGGGCGGGTTTATGGTGATATGGGAAATTTCCGAGCAACTCGAGTGATTTATCTGTAAATGATCAGAACGGTTTAACAGCGCGAATTACAGGCCTTGTCGGGTAGCGCTTAGCGCCAGTAGTTTGCATGTGGTTGGCTTGCAAACTTGGAATGATCACGCCTGGCTCAGGCCGCTTGCTTGTTGCTTCAGGATGCCAGCGATGCGCTGGATATGATCGACCGGCGAGCTGTTACGCCGACGCACGACACTGCTCCAGCGTCCTGACCTGTCCTGACGCGGTCTGGTTTTCCGCCGCCAACCACCGCTCAAACGCCGCCCCAACCGCCGGCCATTCCTCATCGGTAATGGAATACCAGGCCGTGTCGCGATTGCAGCCCTTGACCACCATATGGTTGCGGAACACCCCTTCAAACGTGAAGCCGAACCGCTCTGCCGCGCGCTTGGAGCGGGCATTGGCGTTGTTGCATTTCCATTCCAGGCGGCGGTTGCCCAGTTCGAAGGCCAGCTTGCTCAGCAGGTAGACCGCTTCGGTGCCTTTGGGGGTGCGTTGCATGGCAGCGCCGAAGGCTATGTGACCGATTTCGATGCGGCCATGGGCCGGCACGATCGACATGAGGCTAAGCAGCCCTTGGGTCTGGCCGCTGGGTAGATCGATAACGGCATAGAACAGCGGGTCGGCGCTGGCGCCGTTGCTGTCGAGCCAGTCATCGAAACCTTCGCGGTCCTTGAAGGGGCCGTAGGGCAGGTAATCCCAGAGCGCAGGGTCGGCGTCCGGCCCTTCCAGGGCTTGCCACAGGTCTTCGCCGTGGCGCCTGGGGTCGAGTTTTTCCAGGCGTATATAGCGCCCGGTCAACAGTGTGGGGCGAGGGGGCTTCGCTGGTTGCCACTGGACTATGCGGGTCGACATGGTGGGTTCCTCGAGCCTTACAACAGTTTGCGAAATTGGATGAAACCTGGCCGTTCGGCGATACGCTCATACAACCGTATGCCCGCGGCATTGGTCTCATGGGTCAGCCAGTGGACCTTGGCGCAGCCGGCCACCCGTGCCTGGTCATAGACGAACTCGATCAGTTGGCGACCCATCCCTGTGCCACGATGCGTTTCGCTGACGATCAGGTCCTGCAGGTAGCAGGCGTTTTCCACGGTCCAACATGAACGATGATAGATCCAATGCACCATGCCCACCGCCTGGCCGTTGAACCAGGCCAGCGCTGCGTTGATCGGCTCGGTAGGGTCGAGCATGCGCTGCCAGGTGACGGAGCTGACCTCTTCGGCGATCTGCGTGTTGTAGAAACGCTGATAGGCATGCCACAAGGGCAGCCAGGCGGCCTGATCCTGTGCGGTGACCGGGCGGATCTCTACTGCTGACATTGGTTGGCTCCTTTATGCCTGACCCATGAGCTGGGCGAGTTGTTGGTCTTTTGAATCCGGGCTATTGGTCAGGCCTTCGCGCACACCGGCGATGTCGGCGGCCGAGCAGTTCTGGCTGAGCTTGCGCTTGCCCTCCAGGCGATCGATCGGCAGGGCGAAACCGACAATGGCCTTGAGCATGCCTTCAATGTAGTCGGCAGGCGCATCTTCCACCGCCCAGGGTTGGGCCCGACCGCTTTCATGACGCTCGGTCAAGGCGCTGACCAGGTTGCGCAAGCGCTGGGCATCGGTGAACACCTCGGCCTGGCCATAGGCATGCACCGCCAGGTAATTCCAGGTCGGCACCACTTTGCCGTGCTCGGCCTTGGCTGGATAAAAGCCGGGGCTGACGTAGGCGTCGGCACCGGCAAAAATCACCATCGCTTCGGCACCGCCGGCAAGGTCCCGCCAGTGCGGGTTGGCCTTGGCCAAGTGGCCGTAGAGGGTGCCGTTGGGCCCCTGTTCCGGGTTAAGCAGTAGTGGCAGATGGCTGGCTTGCAGGCCGTGCTCGCCGTTGGTGACGAGGATGGCCAGGCGAGATTGCTGAATTTGCTCATGCAGACGGAGCAGGTCGATATCCTTGAATGCAGACGGTAGGTACATGACTGATTTTCCTTGGCGGTTGGTCATATCCTAGGCAGGCTATTGGACTGTTGTAAGATCCATTAACTGCAAGTTTTGTAGGACCAATCCATGGCCGAGAACCTCGTTCCGCTGCCTTTCGACCCTGCCGGCATTCAGCTGGACCGGCGTCAGGGTTTGAGTCGCCAGCTTTACCAGGCCTTGCGTGCTCGTGTGCTGGATGGGCGGTTGGGCGGTGGTACCCGACTTCCTGCTACCCGCGATCTGGCAACGATGTTAGCGATATCGCGTAACAGCGTGGTGCGTGCCTACGACCAACTTTATGCCGAGGGCTTTATTGAGGGGCGGGTTGGCGATGGCACCTATGTAGCGCAACTGTCACAAACAGTGTCATCGTTGGCAAAACTATCCACAAAAGTATCCACAGCGTTACCAACAGGCTTACCCACAGCCTTATCCACAAATGGCATCAATTTTACTGTGCTTACATCCAGTAAAATTATCCACAATAGCGCCATGGAACGACTCCAGCACTATTCTTTACCCCCTCCCAAAAGCGGTCCGCCCAGAGCTTTTCGGGTGGGCGTGCCTGCGTTCGATCTGTTCCCATTCGACGTCTGGGCCAAGCTGCAGGCGGGTTTCTGGCGAAAACCGGACTTGCAGCAACTGGGCTATGGCGAGCCTGCCGGCGACCCTCGTCTCAGGGAGTTGATTGCAGCTTATTTGCGCGGCTCACGCGGTCTTTCCTGTAGCGCTGAACAAATTGTGATCACCAGTGGTGCACAGCAGGCAATCAGCCTTTGTGCACAGTTGCTGCTTGAGCCTGGCGATGTGGTGACTGTGGAAAACCCAGGCTATCGAGCAGCCGGAAATGCCTTCGCAATCGCCGGGGCACAGGTGCAGGGGGTGGCTGTGGATAACGACGGGCTCGATTGCACTGAGCTGGCGAACATCGAGAACTGCCGCCTGGCCTATGTCACGCCCTCACATCAATACCCGACCGGAGTGACCATGAGCCTGGCCAGGCGCCTGGAGCTGCTGGCCTGGGCCGAGCGCAGCCAGGGCTGGATCGTCGAGGACGACTATGATGGCGAGTACCGCTACAGCGGGGCGCCGCTGGCACCGCTGGCTGCGCTGGATCGGCAGGGACGGGTGCTGTATGTCGGTACGTTCGGCAAAATCGCCTTTCCGGCGATGCGCCTCGGCTATCTGGTATTGCCGCGGCAACTGGTACCAGCCTTCTCTCAACGGCGGGCACTGGATGTTCGCCATTCCGAGGTTGGCACGCAGGTAGTGATGGCCGAATTCATGGCCGCCGGGCACTTTCAACGACATATCCGGCGGATGCGTCGGGCGGCCTTGAGTCGGCGTAATGCGCTACTGGCCGGTTGGCCTGTGGATATCCCTGGCTGTGGGGCATTACCCAACGTGGCAGCCGGCCTGCACTTGATGGTGCCTGTGGATAGTTTCGCGCGGGAATGTGAGTTGATCGAATTGGCTGAGGGCGTTGGTGTTGAGATCAATGCCTTGAGTGACTACTGGTTACCGGACTCGCGCGAGCCTGTGGATAACCGAGCCGGGCTGGTGTTGGGCTTTGCTGCGGTGGCTGAAGCGGAGATCACTGCGGCGACGGCGCGTTTGCGCAAAGCTTGGGTCGAGTAATGCGACCGCTGCGCGGCCGATCGCGGGCAAGCCCGCTCCCACAGGACCCACCGATCCCGGGAGCGGGCTTGCCCGCGATGATGTCACCGCGTGAATCCAGACAGACCACGTCATTGGCACCGCAAGCTTGCCAGCGAAAGGTCCGCAGGACCTTCAATCACGTCCCGGACTTGATCCTGGTCCAGGCCCGAGTCCGCGCACGCTCGGCATCGCGGGGCAATGGCTGCAGGGTGTAGAGCTTGGCCATGGCCTCTTCGGTCGGGTACAGGTTCGGATTGTTGCGGATGGCCGGGCTGACCAGTTCGGTCGCGTCCTTGTTGGGGTTGGGATAGCCGACGAAATCGCTGATCGGCGCGATCACTTTCGGTTGCAACAGGTAGTTGATAAAGGTGTGGGCGTCTTCCTGGTTCGCCGCACCTTTTGGAACGGCCAGCATGTCGAACCAGATCGGCGCACCTTCCTTGGGCAGGCGCATGTCCACGATCACACCGTTCTTGGCCTCCTTGGCACGATTGGCGGCCTGGGAGAAACTGCCGGAATAGCCGACGGCAACGCAGATATCGCCGTTGGCGATGTCAGCCATGTACTTGGAAGAGTGAAAGTAAGTGATGTGCGGACGAATCTTCATCATCAGCGCTTCGGCTTGCTTGTAGTCGGCCGGTTTGCTGCTGTTGGGCGGCAGGCCAAGGTAGCTGAGCGCCAGCGGCAGGATTTCGGAGGGCGAGTCGAGCAGGGCGACACCGCACTGCTTGAGCTTGCTGATGTTCTCTTCCTTGAAGATCAGGTCCCAGCTGTCAACCGGTGCGTTGTCGCCGAGCACGGCCTTGACCTTGTCCGGGTTGAAGCCGATCAATACCGTGCCGTACATGTAAGGCACGCCGAATTTGTTGCCGGGGTCATTGGCCTCGATCAGCTTCATCAACTTAGGATCCAGATGTTCCCAGTTGGGGATCTTGCTGCGATCGATCGGCTGGAACACGCCTGCCTCGATCTGTTTGGCCAGGAACACATTGGACGGCACCACCACGTCGTAGCCGGAGTTGCCGGTCAGCAGCTTGGCTTCGAGGGCTTCGTTGGTGTCGAAAATGTCGTAGATCAGTTTGACCTGGGTGTCTTTCTGGAAGTCCACCAGGGTTTGCGGGGTGATGTAGTCGAACCAGTTGTAAACGCGCAGGGTGCGTTGATCTTCAGCCTGGACCGCGCCCGTGAGCAGGGCGGCGGTACACAGCATCGGAGCGAGAAGATGCTTGAGTCTATTCATGCATGAGCTTCCTGTTGGGCGCCTTCGAAACCTTCGAGTACGTTCACCGCGTTGATGCCGATCTCCTCCACCGCATAGCCACCCTCCATCACAAACAGGGTCGGCTTGCCGAGCCTGGCGATACGCTGGCCCATGCGCAGGTAATCCGGGCTGTCGAGCTTGAACTGCGAGATGGGATCGTCCTTGAAAGTGTCGACTCCCAGGGAGATCACCAGCACATCTGGCGCATAGGCTTCGATTCGCTGGCAGGCCTGGTCCAGTGCGGCGCTCCAGGTATCCCAGCCGCTGCCGGCCGCCAGCGGGTAGTTGACGTTGAAACCCTCACCTGCACCTTCACCCTGTTCGTCGGCATAGCCGAGGAAGAACGGGAATTCCGCTTCCGGGTGGCCATGGATGGAGGCAAAAAACACATCGCTGCGGTCGTAGAAAATCGCTTGAGTACCGTTGCCGTGGTGATAGTCCACGTCAAGGATTGCCACCTTCGAATGGCCTTGATCGAGAAAGGCCTGGGCTGCAATGGCGGCGTTGTTCAGGTAGCAGTAACCACCCATGAGGTCGCTGGCGGCATGGTGCCCTGGTGGTCGGCAAAGGGCGAAGGCGCTGTGCGCACCGGCCTGGATCTCGGCCTGGGCAGTCAATGCGACCTGCGCGGCACTGTAGGCTGCTTGCCAGGTGCCGGCGGTGATGGGCGCGCCACCATCGAAGCTGTAATAGCCGAGTTCACCCAGCAGGCTTTTCGGTTTCAGCGTGCGCAATGTCCGGGCTGGCCAGGTGAAGGGCAACAGGTCGCCATCGCGATTGAGTTCACTCCAGCGCGCCCAGGCGCCCTGGAAAAAGTCCAGGTACTCGGCACTGTGGATGCGTTGCAGCGGTGCTCGGCCAAAATCCCGTGGTGCTTGCACCGGGCCGAGGTTGCGGTCCTTGACGCGTTGCAAGACATGATCGGCGCGTGAGGGCATTTCGAAGCAGGGCATCAATTGCCCGTCCATCAGTTCGCACCGACCGTGATGCAGGTGATGATCATCCGAGTAAATCGTCAGCATGTTCTTATTCTCCGAAGGCTCAGACAGGGCTCATTGTTGATGCGTGAGGGCCTTGGAGAGAACGGCAGGAACGGCCAAAAGGGGATCGATGTGGCCAAACTGACTGTCCATATTTCGCCCTTTTTGCAGTTCGATGCCCTGTTCAGGCACGGTAATGGCTGGGTGCGACGCCGCTCCAGCGCAAAAAGGCATGACGGAAGCTGGCGGTTTCGCTGAAGCCCAAGGTTTCGGCAATGCGATAGATGGGCAGTTGATCTTCGGCCAGCAATTGCTTGGCCCGTTCGAAGCGTAGCTCGTCCAGCAGTTCCTGGTAGCTGGTGCCCAGATCATGCAGGTGTCGGCGCAATGTCCGCGCCGAACAGTTCATTTGCCGTGCCAGGCCGTCGAGCCCCGGGGCGGCGTCCAACTGGGTCATCAACAACTGGCGTATCCGCCCAAGCCAACTCTGGCGACCGTTGAACTCGGTGTTCTGGCGTCGGCAACGTTCTGCCATCGCCCGATGCGTCACTATGTCGGCCAGTGGCAGGGGCTGATCGAGCCATTTTCTGTCAAAGGCGAAAGCGTGGTCCGCTGCTTCGAATTGCACGGGGCAGTCGAAGGTTTCGGCGTAGCTCAGGTAATAATCCGGCGCCGGGTGGGCGAAGCGTGCTGCAACCAGCGGCAAGGGATGGCCAAGCATGTCATCGCAGATGATTTTCATCGAGGTCAGGCAGAGTTCACCGTTGAACACTGCCAGGTTTGGCCGATCACGATAATCGCTGGCGCTCAGCCAGATCCGTTCGCCATCCTCGATCAGTTGCAGGTGGAAAAGTGTTCCCAGCAGCGCGGGGTATTGCAGGGCCAAGCGCAAAGCGTCACCTAAGGTGGCACTCGAAAGCAGGGCATAACCGAGCATGCCGTAAGAAGAAACATGCAGGCGCCGCCCAAGCTCCAGTCCGATTTCCCGGCGCAGGGCTACAGCGTTGGCGCAGACCTGCATTTCCTGGCTAGTGGTGATGCGCGGATCGGCCAGGCCAAGGTCCGCTTCGCTGATGCCGCTGCCCGCCAGCAGCGCTTCGCTGGAAAGACCTTCGGCCTTGAAGATGTTGAGCACCAGGGAGACGGCGTTGAGAGTGGTCAGGTGTGAGTGGAGCATGCTCGGTATCCAGCGTGGGGGCTGCTGGAAGGCAGCAATTTATGTGCCGGGGGTGTTGCGAGCGCTGCCCGCGATGAGGCCCAAAGGTTCAGCGTAACTCCCCGCAAAGATCCAGCTCCACCAGCCGGCGAATCTCATCCTGAGCCAAACCTGCACCCAGCAACGCATGCAACTTCCCAAACGCCGCCTCACGCGTCATGCCACCACCGGAAAGCACCCCGACTTCACGCAAGCGGCTCCCCGCCTCATAGATATCCAACTCAACCCCACCTTCATGGCACTGAGTAATAGCCACCACAATCACGCCGCGATCCTGGGCCTTTTTCAAGGCCGCCAGGAATTCCGGATTGTCACAAGGCCCGGTGCCACTGCCGAAGCACTCCAGCACCAACGCCTGAATACCGCTGTCGATGACGGCTTCGAGTGGCTGCGCGCCAAACCCCGGGACCAATGGCAGCACGGCAACGTCGGCCAAGCGTTTTGTCAGACGGTAATCGAGCGATGGCGGCAGGTTTTGCGCCGACGCTGCACCGCCTTTGCGGTTCAGCGCTGCAAACGGATGACGGCCAAAGCTGCGAATTTTTGCACAGCGGGTGGGCATCAGCATTTCGCCGTGAAAGAACAGGTGCACGCCATTTGCCAGGCCTTCGGTCAATGCCTGCAACGCACCATTGACGTTCTCCCAGGCATCGCTGTCAGGCACCCCGGCGGGCAACATGGAGCCGGTGAACACCACCGGTGCTTTGAGCCCCAGCAACTGGAAGCTCATGGCCGCCGCACTGTAGGCCAGGGAGTCGGTGCCATGCAGAACCAGTACCGCGTCGCACCCCTCGTCGATGGCTTGGATGACCGCTTCGCGCAGGCGTTGCCAGTAGAGGGGGGTCATGTTGGCGCTGTCGATCAGCGGCAGCAGCTCGTGAAAGCGCCATTGCGGCAGCTGCTGCCCTGCGAATTGCTCGCGCATCCGTTGTTCAAACCCTGAAGCTGGTGCCAGGCCGCTGGCGCTGGCCTGCATGCCGATGGTGCCGCCGGTGTAGAGCACCATGATGTGTCTGGCAGGTTGCGATGTGACGCGGGTCATTGCCCCTTCTCCTTGATCTGCGGCGGTTCGGTACGCGCCAACAACAGGATAACAGTCGGGACCGTCAGCGTGAGCCCGAGACTCGAAAGTGACCGATCAAGTCTTTGAGCTCTTGCCCCAGACGCGCCAGATCACTGCTGGAGGCGGCGATCTGTTCGCTGGCCAGGGCGCTGTGCCGGGCATCCTCACAGACGTTGATGACGCCGCGATTGATTTCCTCCACCGCAGCGCTTTGTTGTTCAGTGGCCGCGGCGATTTGCAGATTCATGGCCTGGATAGAGCTCACAGCCCGGCTGATGCCATCGAGTGCACTCCCGGCATCATGGGCCAGATCGACGCTATGGTGGGTGCGAGTGTGGCTTTGGTGCAGGCTGTCGGCCGCTTTTTCGGCTTTATCCTGGAGGTTGGCGATCAGGCTTTCGATATCGCTGGTGGAGTTCTGCGTGCGCTGCGCCAGGGCGCGAACCTCGTCGGCAACCACGGCGAAACCGCGGCCGGCCTCACCGGCGCGAGCCGCTTCGATGGCTGCATTCAAGGCCAGCAGATTGGTCTGCTGGGCGATCGACTGGATGACTTCGAGCATGCTGCCGATCTGCCGGCTTTCCTGTTGCAGGTCGGCCATGACCTGAGCGGTGGTGGACGCTTCACTGGCCATGCTCTCGATACTGCTCACCGCTTGCGCGACAACATGGCGTCCCTGGCCGGATTCGCGCTCGGCGAGTTGTGCCGATTCGGCAGCCTGTTCGGCATTTTGCGCAACCTCCTGCACGGTCGAGCTCATCTGGTGAATCGCCGTGGCGACCTGGGCGGTTTCCTGTTGCTGATTGAGGGCGCGGATACGGGTCTGTTCCGTGGCTGTGGATAACTGTTCGGCGGCGCTGGCGATCTGCTCGATGCCTTGGCCGATGCGTCCAACCAGCTGGCGCAGGTTGATGTTCATCACGTGCATGGCCTGCTGCAGTTGCCCGATCTCGTCGTGGCGATCGCTGGCAAGGTCCTGGCTCAGGTCGCCGTCGGCAATCCGTTTGGCCAGTTTCAAGGTTTCGCGCAACGGCCGGACAGTGGCCAGGGTCATGCACCATGCCAACAGCAAGCCACACACGATGGCCAGAGCGGTGACCAGCAACAATTGCCGGGTAACGCTGGCAGCGATGCTGTTACGCAAGGCCAGGTGTGTTTCGTGCAGTCGTTGGTTGAGGCTTTGCATGCGTTCGGCGCTGGCGACGATGGTCTGTTGCGCCTGGGCCATGCGTTGGGTGGTAGCGTGGACCCTCTTCAGGGCGGTTTCGAAGGCGTACAAAGCCTTGAGCGTGTCATCAAGGGTTTTACTGCTCAGGTCCGGCAGTTGGCCCTGGAGCTTCTGCGTATTGCTGCGGACCTGGGCCAGCCCCTTGAATACCGCTTGGGCCGCGTCCTCGGTTTCCAGGCGGGTGTAATTGAGCGCAAGCAAACGAAGCTGCATGAACTGCGAGCGCAGGGACGCTACGTCGCCAATCTGGTCGAGCATCGCATGCAGGTCGTAGGTCTGTTCCAGCTCGGTAAAGTACTGCCGGTTGAGGTGATCGAAGCTGCTCAGGCCTGCTTCTCCGGCGCGGATACCTTGCAAGCGGGCTTCATCGCGGGCAAGACGAGCGCTCACCCATTCGCTGAAGGCCTGGCGGTAGCGCAGGGTGGCCTGTTCGATTTCCTCAAGGCGTTGCTGGCTGTCCGCATCGCCAAGCAAGGCCTTGAGTTGGCGAGTCAGGCCGATAATGCCATCGATACCCGCTTCGACTGGCTGGGTCGCGTTTGTGTCGAGGCCAATGCTGTAGTTCTGTCGCTCGACCCGGCTCTGGATGAACTTTTCGTTGAGCTGCCCGCTCAGCAGCAGCTCGTCGCTGTTACGGACCATCGCGTCGATGCTGAAGAGCCCCGCCGCCGATATCAGGACGGTCAAGGCCAGGACGAGACCAAAGCCCAGTGACATTTTCTTGCTCAGAGACAAATCGCCCAGTCGGCGGGCAACCCATGCATACATCTGACACATCCTCGGCAAAACGCCCGGCAGGTGCCGGGCGGTTCGGATTCAGGTAGGGATTTAGAAGTAGTAGCCAATGTTGATGTTGGTCCGGTAGTACCAATCGTTGCTGCCGACCGAGGATGTGCTGGTCCACCCGGTACCATTCTCGGCACCGCCGAAGGGGTTGGCGTTTTTCGCCCAGGTGAAGTCGACCCAGGCCATGATCGGCATGGCGAGGAACTGTGCACCGACGGTGAACATCTGCGAGTCGTCCCAGCCGCTCTTGTCTTTCATCATCCGGCTGTAGTCGTTGTAAACTTTTATCTTCTTCAACTGGCCAAGGCTTGGCGTGAAGATGTCGTAGCCGACGTTGAGCGAGGCAATAGTGGCCTTGGAGGCGATCAGGAAGGCCGGCGTCAGGCCGTTGCCACCCATCAGCACCGAATCATCGCTGACCCCTGCCGGGTTTTTCGGATCGTATTCGTAGCGGATGCCCTGGGTGGTCACGGTCCAGGGGCCGGCATTGATCACCGCATGAATACCACCGGCCCAATAGTCGCCGTCATCCTTGGTGGTGGCGTTGTACAGCTCGGCTGCAGCCAATGAAGCGCCGATTTCGGTCTTCCAGCCATCACCGACGAAGGTCCGAGCGACGCGGGCATTGACCTGGTTGCGCTTTTCGTTGTCCTGGCGCGACTGGGTGAACGCGATGGCGTTGTCCTTGAGGTCGGCGAAGCGACCGACCTCAGGCGAGTAGCGAATGTCCGAGGGCAGCATGCGCGGGAAGTAGCCCAGCTGGAGGTCCCAGTCCTTGTCTTTGTAGCTGTACTTCAGGCCGCTGCCGGCGCTGACGCCATAGCCCATGAAGAAGGGAATGTGGTAACTCCAGCCGAACTGTGGATAAGGTTCCAGGCCGAAGGGTTTGAACGGAGCACCCAGTTGCAGGTTCGAGTTGCTGTTGAAGCGATAGCCGACAAAGCCACGGTCGATTGCATGTTTGCCGTCATCCTGAAACCAGTAGCCGACATCGCTGAACAGGCTCTTGTGGCTGGCCTGTACATCCAGGCGGAAGGTATCGAACAGGAACCGGCCATTGTTCTCGGTGGTGTCCCAATGTTCGTCGCGGTAATTCATGCGCAGTGCACCGCCGATATCCAGGGCGCTCTGGCCATCGTCACTGCGCAAGGCGATATGCGGAAGGGGTTTTTTACTGACGGCCGGCTGGTCCGGTGCAGCGGGGCCTGGTTCAGAGGCGAAGCTGGTGCAACTACTGACCATCAGACCCAGGCATACGACGTACTTCTTCATCTAGAACACCCCTGCTGCGTTAAACGGTAAAAGCAATCGGCAACACTTGTCCGTTCGCCTCAAACCGGGCAATTAACGGGGTTGCATCAGGTGCCGCTGCTTTGAATGGATAGTTGGCGTTATTGTTTTATAGGTAACACACTGTCTTGCGTGTGAACGCACTATTGAATTAGCAGAAACTGTGCCAGGCTTGTTGTATTGAGATTTTGTTAATAAATCCCATATAAAACAATTATTTATATTTGAAACGGGTGAGCTTGTACCGTCCGTGAAACGTCGCTGACTGAAGGTAACAATCTTGCACACTCGTCGTGCGTCGTTATTGCACAGCGGGCGTTGCCGGAGCATTCGTCGTGTTTCACCGATAAATAATTAGCAGGCTTTTAAATTAACTGTCGAATATAAAAAAGGCCGACATCAATGTCGGCCAATCATGCGCGTAAATACGAGCGGAAGTTATATATCAAGTACCAGTCGGCGACTCTTGCAACCGGATACGCAGACCATCATTGATTTATTGGCGGCACGTTCGGCCTTGGTCAGTACGCCGTCGCGGTGGTCGATATCGCCATCGACCACTTTGGTTTCGCAAGAACCGCAGACGCCTTCGCGGCAGCTGTACTCAATGTCGCAGCCGGCTTCGAGCAGGACATCGAGCAGGTTCAAGCCAGGCTCGACCGACAGGGTCTTGCCGGACTTCCTCAACTCGACGCTATAACTGCTCTGTGCATCCTCCGAAGGTGGCAGCTCGGCAGCGGTGAAGCGTTCGATGTGCGCATGCGGATAGCCCAGGCTTTCGCAGGTGCTTTCGAAAGCGTCGAGCATCGGCGTCGGCCCGCAGCAGTAAAAGTGAGTATCGCCTGGCTGGTCGGCCAGGTAGGTGGCCAGATCCGGCGCCAGGCCTTTCTCGTCGTTGAAGTGATACACCACCTTGGCATCCAACCCGCTGAGCTGCTCCAGCAACGCGGCTTCCTTGCGCGAGCGAGCGCAGTAGATCAACTCGGCGGACCTGCCCAGGGCCAGCAGTTGGCGGAACATGCAGTAGATCGGCGTGATGCCGATGCCACCGGCTACCAGCACGCTATGTTTGGCATTGAGGTCGAGATGGAAGTTATTGCGCGGTTGCGAGATCGACAGTTGAATGCCGACGCGCAGTTGCCCGTGCACGTATTCCGAGCCGCCACGGCTGTTGCGATCACGCAGGATACCCACTACGTAACGGCCCTGGTCGCTCGGCGAATTGAGCAGCGAATAGCTGCGAACCAGCCCGTTGGGCAAATGCAGGTCGATATGCGAACCGGCTTCGAACGGCGCGAACACCGTGTCGCCATAGGGCCGCAGTTCGACACTGATAATGCCTTCGGCTTCGTAGCGCAGGGTATGCACCAGCGCGGTGATGGTGGAGGAATTGGACATGGATCACCTCGTCTGCGCAGTGCGCAAGTCAAGATCGAGCCGGGCGCTGGCTTCGATTTCCACCACCAGTTCAGGGAACACCAGCGCGCTCACTTCAACCAGGGTGGAGGTAGGGTAAATAGCGAAACCTTCGAAGAAGTCGCGACGTGCGCGACCCACTTCATCCTTGTCGGCAATGCGGGTGACATACACCGTAAGCCGGTAGATGTTGCCTATGTGCCCGCCGGCAGCTTCGACCAGCGCCCGGGCCTTGTTCAGAACCACGAGCGTCTGGGCATAGGCGTCCAGCGGCGCACCCGCTTCAGCGGCCTGGCGAGTGGCGGGATGCCCGGTCATGCCGGACATCACCACGTCGTTACCGATCAGCAACGCGTTCGACCAGCTGGCCGTCGCCAGTTCGGTCAAGGTGGGTGCCTTGATTCGCTGTACGACGGTATTCATGGAAGCTGCTTCGCGTCGATCAGTTCCAGCTGTTCTTTCGCCTTGCCTTTGAGGTAACGGCGCAGGCGCACCACGCCCAAGTCGTGCTGGTAAAGGTTCTCACGCTGGTTGGCATCGGGTTCCATGAACTCGAGCAGCACCCGGTCCTGTTCCAGCACTGCCCAGTGACGCGCTTCAAGGCGGTTCTTGTAGAGGAAGCGCCAGGTATCGCGTTGCCAGCCGGTCAATGGGCGGCAACGCCAGTGGAACACTGCTGACAACGAGCGGCTGCTGGGGGTGTAGCTGCCGATGATGGTGAAGTTGCCTCCAGGGCCACCGGTTTTCGGATAGGGGATTTCCAGGCGCAGCCAGTGGCAACCGTTGTCGAGGAACTCGGTCCAGTCGAAGTTCACGCCACGCTGGCCTTCCTTCTCGAAGAAGAAACCGTTGTCGGTGTCACGGGTGACGAACCTGGCGGTGGCTTCGCCCTCGCTCATGGAGTGCGACATCTTGTGCAGGTAGGTGCCGTGCATCGGGTCCATGACGTTGTCGAGCACATAGCGGTAGTCGCCTTTCCACTCGGTGTAGCAGACGAAACTGCTCCATTCGGGCGAGGTCAGCTGTTCTGGGAGGACCAGCTCCGGCGGGGTGTCCAGGTGCGGGTCGGCGGCGTTGTACAGGAAGATCGCGCCGGCGGCCTCACGGGTATGGAACATGCGGGTCGGACGGCTACCTTCGAGCTTGCAACCCGGGCTGCCGGGAACCTTGGTCACGGTGCCGTCGCAGCGTACTTCCACGCCGTGATAAGGGCACTGCAGGCGGTCGCCCAGTACCGGCCCCTGGGACAGTGGCGCGCCGCGGTGCGGGCAGTGGTCTTCGAGGGCGTGGACACTGCCGTCGTTGTCGCGCCACAGGGCGATCTTGTAGCCCAGGCGGCGGATCGAGACCGGTTTGTCGCTGAGCAGGTCCGAAGGCAGGACCGGGAACCAGAGGTTCTTCAGGCCATTGGCAAGGTGGTTCTCAACAGGGTCGACGGTGACTTGCGTAATCATATTCTTCTACCTCCGGCGGGTCATTCGCCCAGCCGAGCCATCAGGGTTTTGTAGGAATCTTCGGTCCACTCTCCGGTGGTCAGCGGGCAGGGCGGGCCCACGAGATTCAGGTGTGCAAGCAACGCGGGCAACTCGGTGATGCCATTGCCGTAGGCCCGCTCGATGGAGTCGCCGAGCAACTCTTCGAACTGGGTGTTGGGCCGCTTGCGAGCCTGATGTGGTTCCAGAAAACGCTCGGTGTCGCTCATATCATTGACCTCCATTGCGGACCCGTTCGCGGATCATTTCGCGGACCGGGACAAAGTCGTAAGTCGGGTAGCATTCGGTGCGGAACACGCCCCAGGCGGAGCGCTCCAGTTCAACATTGACCTTGGCCAGCAGGCTCGGCGGCAGGCGCAGGGTGACGATCTGGCCCAGGCCCATGGCCACGGTCCAGGACACCACCTCGACGCCTTGCAGCGGAAAGCTCTCCCACCAGCCCATTTTTTTCATGTGGGCCTGGATGTCCTCCAGGTTCTTCGACTGGTCATGCTTGAGCACGACCGTCAGCAGCATCGATTCGCTCATGGCCTAACCCTTGGGTTTGTCAGTGAGGAACTTGCCTTGCGGTGCTTCGACATTTTGCTGGCGACGGGTATTGCCATCGATCCCGCCGGCAATCGCCCACTCGGCAAACACCGTGGGGCCCGGTTCGAATTCACGGGGTTGCCACTCGCCGGTCAATTGGTCTTCGTCGGCGTAGTACTCGACCAGCCCGCCGGCCGGATTCTTGAAGTACCAGAAGAACGCCGAAGACACCGGATGGCGCCCCGGGCCGATCTCCGTGGCCCAGCCGCAGCGGGAAACGTGCATGCCGCCGCCGAACACCTCATGCACATCGCGTACGGTGAAGGCGACATGGTTGAGGCCGGCACGTGGTGCGGGCAGTTGCAGCATGAACAGATCATGGTGGCCGCCTTCTTCGGCGGTGCGCAGAAAGGCGCCGCGATCCGGATAGCGGTCCGAGGCCTGGAAGCCGAAGCGTTCGTGATAGAAGGCCTCGCAGGCATTCACATCCTTGACGAAGAACACCACGTGGCCGACTTCGATCGGCGTGGCACGTTCATAGACCGGGGCCGGCTTGTTGATACGGCCCTTGGTCTGCCAGGTGTTATGGCCGCTGCACTCGATGTCCAGCGGGCGCTTGCGAGTGACTTGCAGACGAATCGCCAGGCCGTTCGGATCGGTGCAGCCAATGCGGCCGTCGACTTCAACGAAGCCGGGGTCGTTGGCGATACGCTCGCTGTAAAGCTTCAGATCGGCTTCGCTTTCGACGCCCCAGACCACCTCACGCACGGTCGAGCCGGGCTCGATGGCCGGCGGCAGGCCGGCTTTGTTCAGGTCGGCCAGCACTACGCGGCAGCCGTTGAGGGTTTCGAAGATCACCTCGTCGGCCTGCTCGCTGATCTTGCTCAGGCCCCAGTCGCTGAAGAAGCGGGCACAGGTGTCCAGGTCTTCAACGCCGTAGGTGACTTCATCAATGCCTAGAACGCTCATGGCGCTACCTCCCGATGCCCGCTGGCCCAGGCCAGTGGTTGTTCATTCATGCCCCAGTAGAGGCTCTTCTGTTCCATGTACTGCAGGATGCCCAGCCGGCCTTTTTCACGGCCCAGGCCGCTGTCGCGCCAGCCACCGAACGGTGTGGAAATCGAGAACTGCTTGTAGGTGTTGATCCAGACCGTGCCAGCCTGGATCTTCCGGCCCAGGGCCCAGGCGCGCTTGTAATCACGGCTCCAGATCCCTGCGGCGAGGGCGTACAGGCTGTCATTGGCCTGTTCGATCAGTTCGGCTTCGTCGTCGAAGGGCATGGCTACCAGCACGGGCCCGAAGATTTCTTCCTGGCAGGTTTGCTGGTGGTTGCTCAGGCCTTCGATGATGGTCGGTGGGTAGAAGTAGCCCTGGTCGAAAATGCCACCGCTCGGACGTTGGCCACCCAGACGCAGGCGACCGCCTTCGGCGAGGCCGAGTGCGACGTAGCGCTCCACCGACTCGCGATGGCCGGCACTGATCAGCGGGCCCATCTGGGTGTGCTCGTCGGCCGGGTCGCCCAGGCGCAGTTGCGCGGCGCCGGCCACCAGCCGTTCCATGAAGGGCTCGTACAGTGCACGGGCGACAAACAGGCGTGAACCAGCAATGCAGGCTTCGCCGGAGGAGCTGAAGATGCCGTAGAGCACGCCGGCCACGGCATGGTCCAGGTCGGCGTCGTCCAATACGATGGTCGGCGATTTGCCACCCAGTTCCAGCGACACCGGCATCATCTTGTCGGCGGCGATGTGGGCGATGTGCTTGCCGGTTTTGGTGCCACCGGTGAACGACACGCGCTTGATCAGCGGGTGCTGGGTCAGGGCGTCGCCAAGTACCGAGCCTTTGCCCGGCAATACACTGAGCAGGCCACGCGGCAAGCCCGCGTCTTCGCAGATCCGGGCCAGTTGCAGGGCCATCAGCGGGGTGATTTCCGCCGGCTTGATCACCACCGCGTTGCCTGCCGCCAGGGCCGGAGCCACTTTCTGCGCTTCGCTGGCTATAGGTGAGTTCCACGGTGTAATGGCCGCGACCACACCCATGGGTTCGTAGACGCTCATGGTCACGAAATCACCGCGCGACGGGGTGATGGTTTCTTCCAGTGTTTCGCAGGCTGCGGCGAAGAACTGGAAGGTGCCGGCGGCGCTGGCAACCAGTGCACGGGTTTCGCCGATCGGTTTGCCGTTGTCCTGGCGTTGCAGTTGCGCCAACTCTTCGCTGCGCTCGCGGATCAGCTCGGCAATGCGGTACAGGACGCTGGCCCGCTCATGCGGTTTGCGCTGTGCCCAGCCGCTGTGCAGGAAAGCGTGATGGGCACCTTGCACGGCGTCTTCGACATCTTCGAGGCTGGCGGAATTGAGCCAGGCCACCGGTTCGCCGCTGGCGGGGTAGCGCGTGGCGTAACGCTCGCCACGGCCCAGCCGCCAAGTGCCGGCAATACACAGGGGTAAAGTCTGTTCGAGATTCATCGGCTGCCCCTAGATTGAAATGGCGTGAGCGTGGTTGCCCAAGGCACGGACCACGCTGTAGACGGTCAGGGCCGAGGTTTTCGGGTTGGCCTGCAGCGGCTTGCCACGCAAGCTCAACTCAAAGCCGCCGAACGCACCACGTGCCTCGAACTGATGGACGTTCTCGTCGCTCAACGGGTCGGCGATCAGCGTGACCTGGGTACGGTCCAGGCCCAGGCCGGCCAATGACAGGGTCGCGGCGACATTGGCGTTCTTCGGATACAGGCGTGCGGCTTCACGGGCGCTGCCCTGGAAAATCACCGTGGCTTCGGTGATGGCATCCAGATCGCAGACCAGTTCGCCCGGAGTGTTCTTCCAGGCCCGTGCCGGCTTGCGGCCGATATAATTCACGGCGTCGAGGCCGCCGACCTTGGCTGCCGACAGCGCATCGATACCACCGATGGCGCCGGGCAACAGTTCGATGTGGGTGTTGCCGCGTGCGGCGGCCGCCTCCAGGCGCTCGACCAGGCCAACCTCCGAAAGCGCGCCGACCGAAACGATCAGGCAGGCGATGCCACGCTCCAACGCGGGCAATACATGCTCTTCGATGGCGCGGTGGCCGGCGCATTCGACCAACAGGTCGGGATGGGCATCGGCCGGCAACGCGGTCAGCACCTGGGGTGGCTGCCTGAAACTGGACAGGCGCTGCCGGACCAGGTCCTCGGACCCGGCCGAGGCGATGACGTGGTCAACGCAAAGCTGCGGGTCTTTCTCCAGCAGTTCGAGCACGCCGACGCCAATGGCACCGCAGCCGATCATGGTGATATGCAACATGGCGCAGTCCTCAGGCAGTGGCTTTCTGAGCTTTGGTTTCGCTGTTGGGCGGGCCGGCGAACTGGGTGGCAAAGCCACCGACGCTGAGCATGTCGACCTCCAGCAGGAACGGCCCGGCTTCGCTCAAGGCGCCATCGAGCACACGACCGAAATCCTTCAAGTCGCTGACCAGGCCGTGACGCAGGCCCATGGACTCGGCGAGCTGGGTATAGTCCGGTGTATGCAGCTCTACATAGGCATGCCGGGCGCCATAGATGGCGTCCTGGATGTTGCGGATCACGCCGTAGCGTTGGTCGTTCATCAGCAGGATCACGACATTGGCCTTTTCCTGGACCAGGGTCGCCAGCTCACCCAGGTTGAGGATGAAGCCGCCATCGCCAGCGAGGGCGAAGACCTTGCGCTGCGGCGCGGTTTCAGCGGCAGCCACTGCCGCACCGATGCCCATTGCCAGGCCTTGGCCGATACCGCCGCCCAGTGCATGAACCCCGGAACGCGGGTGGTAAAGATTGAGCAGGCGGTTGCCCCAGATACTGTTGGACAGCGTCACGTCGCGGACCCAGGAGAAATCGCGGCCGGTGAGTGCCTGCAGCTGCTCGACCATCGCCGAGTAAGGGCCAAGGTCGGCGATCAATTGCTTGCGGGATTTTTCGCGAACATCCTTCAGCTCCGTGAGAAAGTTCGGGTCGGTTTGCAGGCGGCCTTCAAGTCGGTCGGCCAGCCCCTCAAGGGCCAGGGCAGCGTCACCGCAGATGAACAGCTCGCTGGAATAGCTGCGGCCTTCGATCGCCGGGTTGGCGTCGATGCGCAAGGTGGTGCGCGGCAGTTTCAGGGCATATTTGAAGGTCTCGTTGCTGCGCAGGCGCGAGCCGGCAACGACCAGGGCATCGCAGGTTTGCAGGAAGCCTTCGACCAGTTTGTTCTGCGAAAACGCGCCGAGGCAGCGTTCATCGTCTTCATTGACCACGCCACGACCTTGAGTCGAGGTGATCACGCCTACACCCATCTCCAGTAGCCGCTTGACCTGAGGGCCGGCATGACGTGCACCGCCACCGAGCCACAGCAAGGGGCGCTTGGCCCCGGCCAGGCGTTCAGCGACCAGGTCGAGCGCCTCGGGTGCCGGCACCGCGACAGGTACCGGCAGCGGCGACAGGTCGGTAGGCATCGGGATGAAGGTGGACTGGATGTCAATTGGAATTTCCACGCTCACCGGCCCGGTCGGTGCCGTCAGTGCGGTTTGAACTGCGAGCTTCATGGTGCTCAGCGCGGTTTCCACGCTGCGCACCCGGAATGCTGCCTTGGACACGGCCTTGAGCATGGTCAGTTGATCGCGGGCTTCGTGAATGTAGGCGAAGTCCTGATCCAGATAAGGCGTTTCGATCTGGCCGGTGATGTGCAGCAACGGCGTACCGGCGGTCAATGCTTCGACCATGGCGCCGGCAGCGTTACCGGCAGCAGTGCCGGTGGAGGTCAGGCACACGCCCAGGCCACCGGTGGTGCGAGCGTAGGCATCGGCCATATTGGTGGCACCGGCTTCACCGCGGGCCATGACGAAGCGGATATTGCCGCGTACGGCGAAGGCGTCGAGGATCGGCATGTTGTGAATGGAAATCACGCCGAAGGCAGCCTTGACTTCGCATTGCTCAAGAAACGCGGTGATGGCAGCGCCAACGGTGACAGTGTTTTCGTTACGCATGGCGGGACAGGCCTCCAGAAACATCGATATGGCTGCCTGTGGTGTAAGCCGACAGAGGCGAAGCCAGAAACAGGATTGCGCGAGCCGCTTCAATCGGCAGGCCCAGGCGACCCAGGGGAATGTGCTTGCGTTGCGCCAGTTGCGCGGTCCATTGCGACCAGTCGAGGTCGCGTTCTTCACGGGCCTCGAAGCGCCGGCGCCATTGGCCGGACTCGACCAGGCCGATGAGAATGCCGTTGACCCGGATATCCTTGGCGGCAAATTCGGTGGCCATCGAGCGCACCAGGTTCTTGAGCCCGGCGCGGGCGGCCGACGTGGCGACCATGTGCGGCTCCGGCTGGCTGGCCAATAGCGAGTTGACGCAGACGATGGCCGCGCCCGGCTGGCTTTGCAGCTGTGCCATGAAGGCGCGCACCGGGTAGATCACCGAGAAGAACTTCAATTGGAGTTCTTCGGTCCAGGCCGCGTCGGTGGTGTCGGCGAAGGTCGAGACGCGACCTTGACCTGCGTTATTGATCAGGACGCGGGCAGGGCCGAGCGTGCTCAGGCTGGCTTGGGCGAAAGCGTCGACGGAGGCCTGGTCGAGCACATCGCAGACCTGGGCTAGCATGCGTGCCTGCGGAAAACGTTCACGCAGGCGCGCTTCGGCGCTGCGCAGGCGATCACTGTCGCGACCGCAGAAGGCCACGGCGGCACCTGCCTCGAGCAGCAACTCGACACAGGCCAGGCCGATCCCGGAAGAACCGCCGGTGACGATGGCGGTGCTGCCCTGAAGTTGATAGAAGTTCATCTCAATCCCTCATCAACGCAGTGACGCGGTTGTGGCCGACGTTGGGGGTGTAGTTGAGCAGGCGCGACAATTCGTCGGCGCTGCGGCGCACCTGCGAGAGCAGCTCTTCGAAGTTCACATGGCCGATCTGCACGGTGGGGATGGTCACGCCCAGAGCGGCGACGATCCGGCTGGTGTGATCGCGTACCGGCGCCGCTACGGTAGAGATGGCCGACTCGAAGAACCCTTCACCGCTGACGAAGCCGCGTTGACGGTCGCCCTGCACCAGGTCGAACAGCTCGAGCACGGTTTTCGGTGTGCACGGCGAGTACTGTTCCAGGTGATCTTCGGGGTACAAGTCGCGCAGTTCGGCCAGCGTCAGGTCCTCGAGCAGAATCCTGCCCAGCACGGTGGCATGGGCGGGCAGGCGCGTGCCGACATTGACGGCGCTGGAAAACACCGAGGGCGGCGAGACCTTGGCCACATAGACGATCGAGCGGCCATCGCGCACCACCAGGTTGCTCGGGTAGTTGAGGCGGTCGCACAGGCGCGCCAACAATGGCTGGCCCAGTTCGGTCAGCTCCAGCGAGGCGAGGTATTCGAAGCCCAGGCGCAACACGGACATGCCCAGCCGGTACTCATTGCCGCTGCGGGTGACGAAACCCATGGTTTCCAGGGTGGTCAGCAAGCGGAAAATGGTCGAGCGCGGCAGCTCCAGGCGCCGCGCCAGTTCGGGGGCGGTCAGTGTGCGGTTTTGCCGGCTGAACTCGCAAAGCAACAGCAGGCCGCGCTCCAGGCCCGGCACGATGTATTTGTCCTGAGTGTCTTTCAACAGATCCGAATCATTCATAGCGCGCTACCTGTCAGGGATTCTTTGAGGGCATGGGCCAGGCGCCCAGCCACCACAATGGGTTGTTCGATGGGGCTGGCATGCCCGGCATCGGGAATCAGGCTGAAGCTCGCCGCCAGTGACTTGGCCAGGCCATGGCAGGCTTCAGGGGCGGTAATCGCGTCCGCTTCGCCACAGTGCACTTCGCAAGGCACTGACAGCGGTGCATGGCGTAGCAGGTCATCGCCGCAGAGCAGCTCGATGGCCTGGCGATAACCAGCAGGATTGAGCCGCGACATGTTCCACTGCACCCAGGCCAGGGCACTGCTGCTGGCGCGGCTGGAGAGCATATGGGCGCAACGTTCATGGGCCATTTGCGCGATGCCCAGGCACTCCAGGGTTTGCAGGCGCTTGGCGCGCACCTGCTGGCGCTGGGTTTCTCGCGCAGGGTCGCCATAGCCACGGGCCGGGCTGATCAACACCAGCCGGCTGACGCGATGCGGCTGGCTGCTGGCCAATGCCGTCGCCGTCAGGGCGCCGAGCGAATGGCCGACCAGCACACAGGTTTCGATGCCCAGCGCGTCGAGCATATGCAGCAGGCGCCCGGCGTAATCCATGGCCGAAGGTGCGGGATGGGCCAGTGGCGTGGAGTCGCCATAGCCAGGTGCATCCCAGGCGATCACCCGGGCGTCCTGGCTCAGCGCCAAAGCCACCTGCAACCATGACGCCGCGCCCGAGCCGATCCCGTGCAGCAGCACGATGGCCGGGCCGGTTCCGACTTCACGGATAGCCAGACGGCCGTCGTCCACTGCCAGTTCGCGCTGGGCAAACTGGCTGTCGAGCAGCGCCTCGAGTTTGGCCGTGGGCGCAGGATCGTGGTTGAAGATGGCAGGCTGCATGGGCTTATCCGCGCTTGATCGAAGCCAGGGGGTGCTCTGGCGGGTAGGTCGGGGTCACAGGCTTCTTGGCGCCCAGCATCACGCACATCAGCGCATCTTCGTCGCCGATGTTGATCTCTTCGCGGTACACCCCTGGCGGCACGGAAATCACGTCACGGTCGGTGAGGATGGTTTCAAAACGCTCGCCATCCTTCTCGATGATCACCTTGAGCTTGCCGCGCAGGACGAAGAAAACTTCTTCGACGTCGGTATGCAAGTGCGGTGGTCCTTCGTGGCCGGCCGGGATGACCATGGTCGAAAAGGTGAAGTTCTCCGACGGGATAGTGTTCATGTCGGTGCTCACGCCGGTACCACCGGTGCCGATGTAGCGCATTTGCGCGCGGCGGAATTTCGGGTCGTAGTCGGCCTGGAATTTCAACGCGTTCCAGTCGTATTTGCGCGTTTCGTAACGGGCGATACGGGTTTGCATCCAGCCTTCGAGGCTGCTGCCGGCGGGCCGTTCCCAGCTTTTCGGGGTGTCTTGCTGTGCAGATAAATCAGTCATGGCTGTCTCCAGATCAAGGCATGACGAACCCGCCGTTGACCGGCAAGGTTTGTCCAGTGATGAATCGGGCCAAGTCAGAGAGGGCGAACACCACCGCTCCGCTGACGTCCTCGGGAAGTTGCGGGCGTTGAATCGCCCGTTGTTCGGTGTACAGGCGATGGCGCGCCTCGGGTACGTAGGCTGTCGCCTCGACCAGGACCAGGCCCGGTGCGATCGCGTTGACCGTGATGTTGTCGCTGCCCAGTTCGCGGGCCAGGCTGCGGGTCATGGCGATGATCGCGCCCTTGCTGGCGACGTAGGCCAGCAGGTTTGGCGCGCCCCACAGCGGTGTGTCCGAGGCCAGGTTGACGACCGCGCCCTTGCCGCTGGCGCGCAGTGCCGGCAGACAAGCGCGGGTCATCAGCCAGGTGCCGCGCACGTTGACTTGCATGACCTGGTCCCAGGTGTCGATGTCCAGCTCTTCGCAGGTCTTGCCGCCGGAGTTGGTGATCGAAGCGTTGTTGACCAGCCCGTCGAGCCCGCCCAGGCGCTCGACCGCTTCGGCAACGCAGGCGCTGATGGCGTCGGGGTTGCCCAGGTCCAGGGCGATACCGCTGACATCCAGGCCTTGTGCGGCCAGTTCGGCGGCGGTCGTTTGTACACGCTCGTCCAGTATGTCGGCGATCACCACCCGGGCACCGGCCTGGCCAAGGGCCTGGGCGAATGCATGGCCCAGGCCGCGGGCGCCACCGGTCACCAGCACGCGACGGCCTTCGAGGAGACGATTGAAGTGGCTCATCATTGGGTACTCAGCATGGCTTTGGGCATGTAGTGCAGGACGCGTTTCTCGGCCCAGACCACCGCGCCGTAGGCCAACACGCCGATCAAGGTGAGCATGACGATGGCGACGAAGACCCCGGCGGTATTGCCCTGACCTTCGGAATCGACCAGCAGGAAGCCCAGGCCCTGGTTGCCGCCGACCAATTCGCCAACGGTGACGCCGATCACGGCGAGGGTCGACGCGATACGCAGGCCGGAGAACAGCGCGGCCATGGCCGAAGGGAGTTCCACCAGGCGGAAGATCTGCCAGCGGCTGGCGTTCATGGTGCGGACCAGGTTGATCATGTCCGGGTCCACGGTACGGATCGCCGAGAGCACGTTGATCATTACCGGGAAGAACACGATCAGGATGGCAATGAGGATCTTCGGGTAGATGGTGTAGCCCAGCCACATCACGAACAGCGGGGCGAAGGCGACCTTCGGTGCGATCTGCAGCGCCAGGATGTAAGGCGAGAGAATGGCTTCGGCCGAAGGCGAGAGGCCCAGCGACACGCCGATGACTACGCCCAGCAAGGCGCCGAGACCAAAGCCGACGATAATTTCGAAGGCGGTGATCAGGGTGTGCTGGAGCAGGCCACTCGATTGCCACATCACCACGCTTTCTTCGGCGACGCGGGTCAGTTGCGGCATGACGAACTCGGGCATGCCGAGCAGGCCGGGGCCCCATTGCCAGAGCAGCAGAAACAGGATCAGCAGGGCCATGCTGCCGAGCATGGAGTTATTCAGGCTTTTCATCGTGTCAGTACCTTGTTGTTACCAGCGACTATTGAGCGGCCGTCGTGGTTTCGATGAATTGGTTGGTATAGAGCTCGTCCAGCGCAGGCTCCTTGGCGACGATGCCTTCGCTCACGTAGAACTTGCGGACCTTGTCCAGCCGCGCCGGATCGATACGGCCCAACACGCTCTGGTTGGCATAAACGTGTTCCACGTAGAGCTTGAAGGTCTTCTCCAGCGAAGCTTCCTTGCCGGCATAGGCCGGTACGGCCTTGGCGAAGGTCACGGCGGCGGCATGCGGGTCCTGGATGATGTCTTGCATGCCCTGCAACGTGGCCTGGACCACGCCGCGAATCACCTCGGGGTGGTTCTTGATGGCATCGTCCGAGGCGATGATGGCCTGGGCCATGCTTTCGAAAATCTGCTCCTGGGGAATCAGCTTGATCTGCAGCCCGGCCTCTTCGGCATTGACGACCCAATCCGGTACGCCGGCCATGGCCTGGGCCTTGTTTGCCGAGAACAGCTGCCAGACACCCGCTGGGCCGGCAGCCTGGACATTGACATCGGTCTTGCTCAGGCCGGCCTTGCGCAGCGAGGCAAGCAACGCGTAGTAGGTGGTGTCCGAATAGGACATCACGGTCATGGTCTTGCCCTTGAGGTCGCTGATCGAGTTGATGTTCTCGGCGGCATTGGTTGCGACCATGGTCACGCCACCAGCACCCAACACAGCAACGGCGCGCACCGGAATGCCATTGGCCCGCACCACGATCGGGGTGTCGCCGAGGGCACCGCCGAGCATGGCGTTACCGGCGCCGACCTGCTTGGCCACATCGACACCGCCCTTGGCAGCGATGAACTCCAGGTTCAGGTCCTTGCTGGCGTAGTAGCCCTTTTCCTTGGCGATGATCCACGGGGCGAAGGCCGGGGAGTTCGGTGGAGCAGGCAGCAAGTAGGTCACGTTGGTCGGCTGAGCCTGGGCATTGAGCGCCAGGCTCAAGCCGAGGGCGACCAACGAGGCCTGACCGAATCGTTGAAAGAGAGTCTTGAACATGCGTACTCCTGAATCCGTTGATGAGCCGTGAGGCGTTGATCAATGCAGTTCGGTGTCTTCGCCGACTTTCAGCAGTTCCATCAGGCGACCGGCCAGAGGACCGATTTCCGGCAGCTTGCGACGTTCCAGGGGGTTCTCCCGGAATGGCAGGTCGACGGTGATTTCTTCGATGATGGTGCCGGGGCGGGCGCTCATGACCAGAAGGCGATCGGACATTGCAATCGCCTCGACCAGGTCGTGAGTGATGAACAGCGCGGTTTTCTTCTCTTCAAAGAGCATCCGTGCCATGTCCTGTTGCAGGATCATCTTGGTCTGGGCATCCAGAGCCGAGAATGGCTCGTCGAGGAACAGCACTTGCGGATCGATGGCCAGGGTGCGGGCCAGGGCAGCGCGTTGACGCATGCCACCTGACAGCTGGAAGGGGTAGTGGTCGGCAAAGCCTTGCAGATGGCAGCGCTTGAGTAGATCTTCGGCGATTGGCTGGCGCTTGGCGGCAGGCATGCCCTGGATCTCCAGGCCCAGCTCGACGTTGCGACGAATACTGCGCCATGGCATCAGCAGGTCTTTCTGCAGCATGAACGCCACTTTGCGCACGGGGCCGGTGACGGCTTCGCCACCCACGAAGACTTCGCCTTCGCTGGGACGATAAAGACCCGAGCCCATGTTCAGGATGGTGCTTTTGCCGCAGCCGGATGGGCCGATGATCGAAACCACTTCGCCGCGGCGAATCTTGAAATTCACGTCACGGATGGCGAAAGGCGCTTCTGACTTCCCCTTTGCCGGGAAGCATTTGCCGACTTGACGGAACTCAATTTCTGTCGGCTCGAGATCTTCCTTGAGCGCTGGTGTATTCCATTGTGGGGCGATTGCGTACATCTCTTTCACAGCCATTGGGAAGGTCTCTGGTCTGTTTTATAGGTGATACGTCGTTTAGTGCATGAACAATGCCAGATATGGAAATACGTTGATTAAATAAAAAATGCTTTATTTATTAATTGGTTACATAAAAACGCTTGTTTTAGTTGTGTTTTATATATGAAACACGGTTTCTTCTGTGACACGAAACTGCACATTCCCTGGACGCAACTTGCGCAATCGCGAAGAAAGAGTGCTTTTTTAGGTAACGCAGAAATGAGATCAAAGTGCCACTTTGTTTTGTATGTAAAACAACGCGGTTTCTATCTTTATTTAGAGGAAGGCGATAAGTAACCCGATGGGGTCGCGCTGTAGGAGCGGACCCGGCCGCGAAGGGCCGCAAAGCGGTCCCGGTTCCCGATCCAAAGTTATGCATCAACAGAATGCGGCCGCTGCGCGCCCGTTCGCGGCCTGGTCCGCTCCTGCAGCAGCCATGTCGCAGATACTCAGGGCAAAAAAAAAAGGGCCCCGGGAATCTTCCCTGGGCCCTCAAAAGGTGAGAGGTGTCTAGTCCCTCGACCTGGTGAGCGTTTTGCGGCTTAGGCCTTCAGAGGCACCAAGCGTGGAGCAATCATGTTTTCCGGGCGCAGGATGTCGGCGAGCATCGCGTCGTCGAGCAGGCCTTCCTCGCGTACCAGTTCCAGCACCCCGCGACCGCTCTCGAGGGCGATACGGGCGATACGGGTGGCGTTTTCGTAACCGATGTACGGGTTCAGCGCAGTAACCAGGCCGATCGAGTGTTCGACCAGTTCACGGCAACGTTGTTCATTGGCAGTGATGCCGACGATGCAGTGTTCGCGCAGCATATCCATGGCGCGTTGCAGCAGGCCGATCGAGTCGAAGATCTTGTAGGCGATCAGCGGCTCCATCACGTTCAGTTGCAACTGGCCGCCTTCAGCAGCGATGGTCAGGGCCAAATCGTTGCCGATGATTTCAAAGGCGACCTGGTTGACCGCTTCCGGGATCACCGGGTTGACCTTGCCTGGCATGATCGAGCTGCCCGGCTGACGCGCTGGCAGGTTGATTTCGTTGATGCCGGTACGCGGACCGCTGGAGAGCAGGCGCAGGTCGTTGCAGATCTTCGACAGCTTGACCGCAGTACGCTTGAGCATGCCGGAGAACAGCACGAAAGCGCCCATGTCGGAGGTGGCTTCGATCAGGTCGGCAGCCGGTACCAGCGGCTGGCCGCTGATGGTTGCCAGGCGCGAAACAGCCAGGTGCTGGTAGCCAGGGTCGGCGTTGATGCCGGTACCGATGGCAGTACCGCCCAGGTTCACTTCAGTGAGAACTTCCGGCGCGAGGGTGCGCAGACGCTGAAGGTCTTCGGTCAGCGTGGTGGCGAACGCGCGGAATTCCTGGCCGAGGGTCATCGGCACTGCGTCTTGCAGTTGGGTACGGCCCATCTTCAGGACGTGGCTGAACTCTTCACCTTTGGCGGCGAAGGCCTGGATCAGGCTGTCGAGGCTGGCGAGCAGGGCGTCGTGACCGAGCAGCAGACCCAGGCGGATAGCCGTCGGGTAGGCGTCGTTGGTCGACTGTGCCATGTTCACGTCATTGTTCGGGTGCAGGTACTGGTATTCGCCCTTGCTGTGGCCCATGGCCTCCAGCGCGATGTTGGCGATGACTTCGTTGGCATTCATGTTGGTCGAAGTGCCAGCGCCGCCTTGAATCATGTCGACCACGAACTGCTCATGGAAGTCACCGCGGATCAGGCGTGCACAGGCTTCGCTGATGGCGGCATGCTTGGCATCGCTGAGGTGGCCGAGCTGACGGTTGGCGTCGGCAGCGGCTTGCTTGACCATGGCCAGGGCCACGACCAGCTTGGGGTAGTGCGAGATCGGAACGCCGGAGAGGCGGAAGTTATTCACCGCTCGCAGGGTCTGGATGCCGTAGTACGCTTCAGCGGGGACTTCGAGAGCGCCAAGCAGGTCTTTTTCGATGCGCAATGATGCAGCGGAGGACATGATAGAGATATTCTCAGTAAGGGCCCGGCCTGTGCCGGAATGCTGCCAATGCTAGGCCTGCGGAGAATTTCGGGCCAATGCTGTTACACACTGCCCTATGCATAAACGGCATAATGTTAGTGTGACGCCAAATTTGAATAGAACGTGTGAAGCCGTTTGGCCGGTCCCCGGAGGACTTCATGAACCTTGAAAGCAAGTGGCTGGAAGATTTCAGCGCCTTGGCTGCAACCCGTAGTTTTTCTCAGGCGGCCGAGCGCCGCTTCGTCACCCAGCCGGCCTTCAGCCGGCGGATCCGCAGCCTTGAAGCAGCGCTGGGTCTGACTCTGGTCAACCGTTCGCGTACACCGATCGAGCTGACCGCTGCCGGCCAGCTTTTCCTGGTGACTGCGCGCACAGTGGTCGAGCAGTTGGGTGAGGTCTTGCGCCACCTTCACCATCTGGAAGGCGGGCAGGGCGAGGTCATGCAGGTGGCAGCAGCCCACTCGCTGGCCCTCGGCTTCTTTCCGCGCTGGATCGCCCAGTTGCGCAATGAGGGGCTGAATATCGCTACGCGCCTGGTCGCGACCAACGTTGGCGATGCCGTGCACGCCTTGCGCGAGGGTGGTTGCGATCTGATGCTCGCGTTCTACGACCCGGATGCTGCCTTGCAGATGGATTCGGAGATTTTTCCTTCATTGCACCTGGGCCATACCGAAATGCTCCCGGTCTGTGCCGCCGATGCCGACGGCAAGCCCCTGTTCGACCTGGAAGGCGAGGGCAGTGTGCCGTTGTTGGCCTACAGTGCAGGGGCCTTTCTCGGGCGTTCGGTAAATCTGTTGTTGCGCCAGCGTAACCTGCGATTTACCACGGTTTATGAAACCGCAATGGCCGACAGTCTCAAGAGCATGGCGCTCGAAGGGCTGGGGATCGCCTGGGTGCCTCAGCTCAGTGCGCGTGCCGAGTTGGCCCGTGGGGAACTGGTGATCTGTGGTGGCCCGCAGTGGCATGTGCCGTTGGAAATCCGGTTGTACCGTTGTGCGCTGGTGCGCAAGGCTAATGTCCGCCTGTTGTGGCGCAAACTGGAAACAGCAGCAGGGCTTGAAAAATCTTGAGCAGAGTCCGGATCGAACTCTGCTGTGATTCAAGGCTCAGGGGGCATCGCTGATGTAGGCAGCAATGGCCTCGCGGTTTCCATCGCTGTAGCGATAGCAATTGGAGCGAAATGCAATTCGAGTCGGGAAGATATATGACTCGCACCACCAGCCATTGTAGAGAACAGCCGATCGTTCATGGGTGCCATTGAGAAGATGGCCCAATTCGTGGGCGGGGGACGTGTACGTTGCCATTGATGCGATAGCAGTGGTACCGCCCAGATAGGCGACGCCGGCATTCGAGGCATTGAGGCTGTTTTTCGTGAGCAGGAGAAATTTGTTCGTGCGGTACGAGCTGATCTCTATATTGTTCCGACGAATGTATTCGTATACATCGGATCCCAGTTGCTGGAGCAAAGGGTCAAGAGCGACATTTTGATATTTAAGGTTATTGAAGGGTGCCTGGTTGGCAATATATTTTATTTCAACCTTTCGGCCTGTGATGGATTCCATTTCGGTGCGCCATGCCGAAAAGTAGCTGTCGTTGATACTGGCCCGCGTATTTGCTGGAATATCGTCATGCAGGAACACCGTTACCTTGATTGGCTCCAGCCGGCTGGCTCGTACAGCGGGACCGGGGTTGTTTATCGGCATTGCCAGCACTGGGTCCATGTGCGCGGGGAAAACTTCGGCGTTGCTCAGCGGGGGGAATGACAGAAGCAATGCCAATAAGGGCAGGCGATAGTTGTTAAACATCATCAATTGATTTCCTTGTCTAAGTATGGAAGGCCAGGGGTTATCGAGTTCTAGAGGCCTTCGCCAGGAATTAGACTTGGTACAGCTTGCGCTGTTATTCAGAACGGGTAGACAGATGCAGTGCTAATAAGAGCGCAGTCCTGTAGGAATGACGAAGCCTGAAAGTACGTTCTTTGCAGTGGCCAGCAGGGGCGCCGGGATGCGCTGGCGCTCAAGGTGACAGACGGTATACCGGGCTGGGCCCGGCACGTAGCTTTGCGGTATACTGCGCGGCCTCTGGCCGACCTGGCCGGATCAGAATTCGCATAACAAGCCACGCCGGTAGCCCCGCGTGGCTTGTTGTTTTTTGACGCGCCCGCGGGCGCCCAAGAGAAGAGGCACAACGATGAGCGCACTGGTTGGCGTGATCATGGGCTCCAAGTCCGATTGGTCCACCCTTAGCCACACCGCTGACATGCTGGAAAAACTCGGCATTCCCTACGAGGTCAAGGTGGTCTCTGCTCACCGGACCCCGGACCTGCTGTTCCAGTACGCCGAAGAAGCCGAGGCTCGTGGCATCGAGGTGATCATCGCCGGCGCCGGTGGCGCTGCGCACCTGCCAGGCATGTGTGCGGCCAAGACCCACCTGCCGGTGCTCGGCGTGCCGGTGCAATCATCGATGCTCTCGGGCGTCGACTCGTTGCTCTCGATCGTGCAGATGCCCGCCGGGATTCCGGTGGCGACCCTGGCGATCGGCAAGGCGGGTGCGATCAATGCTGCGCTGCTGTCGGCAAGCATCCTGGGTGCCAAGCATCCACAATTCCATGCCGTGTTGAAGCAATTCCGCGCAGAGCAGACAGACAACGTTCTGGAAAATCCAGATCCGCGCCAGGCCTGAGGTTTCAAGCATGAAGATCGGTGTAATCGGTGGCGGCCAATTGGGTCGCATGTTGGCTCTGGCGGGTACTCCGCTAGGGATGAACTTCGCTTTTCTCGACCCTGCGCCGGACGCCTGTGCCGCGACGCTGGGCGAGCACCTGCGCGCCGATTACGGTGATCAGGATCATCTGCGGCAACTGGCCGACGAAGTCGATCTGGTCACTTTCGAGTTCGAAAGCGTGCCGGCCGAGACCGTAGCCTTCCTGTCCCAGTTCGTGCCGGTCTACCCAAGCGCCGAAGCGCTGCGTATTGCCCGCGACCGCTGGTTCGAGAAGAGCATGTTCAAGGACCTGGGTATTCCAACCCCGGCCTTCGCCGACATCCAGTCGCAAGCCGACCTGGAAGCTGCAGTGGCCAGTATCGGTCTGCCAGCGGTCCTGAAAACCCGCACCCTGGGTTATGACGGCAAAGGCCAGAAAGTGCTGCGCACGGCTGCCGATGTTGTCGGTACCTTCGCCGAACTGGGTAGCGTTGCCTGCCTGCTGGAAGGCTTCGTGCCGTTCACTGGCGAAGTCTCGCTGATCGCGGTGCGTGCCCGTGATGGCGAAACCCGTTTCTATCCGTTGGTGCACAACACCCACGAGAGCGGCATCCTGCGCCTGTCCGTGGCCAGCAGCGAGCATCCGCTGCAAGCCCTGGCCGAAGACTATGCCGGCCGGGTGCTCAAGCAACTCGACTATGTCGGCGTGCTGGCATTCGAATTCTTCGAAGTCGATGGTGGCCTGAAGGCCAACGAGATCGCGCCACGCGTGCACAACTCCGGGCACTGGACCATCGAAGGTGCCGAGTGCAGCCAGTTCGAGAACCATCTGCGTGCAGTAGCCGGTCTGCCGTTGGGTTCGACCGCCAAGGTGGGGGAGAGCGCAATGCTCAATTTCATCGGCGAAGTCCCGCCGCTGGCCAAGGTCATCACGATCGACGATTGCCATGTGCATCATTACGGCAAGGCATTCAAGGTCGATCGTAAAGTGGGCCATGCCACCTTGCGCTGCGCCGACATGGCGACTTTGCAACAACAGATCAAGCAGGTTGAAGCCCTGATCCAGGCCTGACCTTCCCTCGTTCCGGCGTGATGAACCAATGCGCCGGCGAGGCTCTCTGATGGCGGGATGCCAAAGCAATGACTAGGCTTTGGCGCAGGGCTACTCAATCAGAGGGAATCTCATGGGCATTATCGGCACCATCTTCATCGGCCTGATCGTTGGTTTGTTGGCTCGCTTCCTGAAGCCTGGCGATGATCCCATGGGTTGGATCATGACCATATTGCTGGGCATCGGCGGTTCGCTGGCAGCGACCTACGGTGGTCAGGCGCTGGGCATCTATCAGGCCGGGGAGGGTGCGGGTTTCATCGGAGCACTCGTCGGTGCCGTGGTCTTGCTGGTGATCTACGGACTGGTCAGAAAAAACTGACGAACAGTCTAGAGCCCTCTCTGCTGCGCGCGCGGAGAGGGCTAGAATGCCCGGCGAAATCCACGCCTTAATTATTGTCGAGCATTGTCATGCGCCGCTTCTTCCTGATAACGCTGATGTTGTGCAGCAGTCTGGCCAATGCCGAACTGCCGGAAACCGATTGGCTGGACTTGATGCCAAAGTCGGACCAGAAAGCCCTCGAACTGATGCCGGAAATCGATCACAACTCACCCGAGGCCGATGGTACCTTCACGGGCAAGGGGGGGCTGAAGCAGAGTAAAGGCCTGCCTGCGGTGATGTATTCGAACAAGACCGTGCCGGGCATGAATGGCAAGGATATTCGCCTGGGTGGCTACCCCGTTCCGCTGGAAGCCGATGCCAAGGGGCACAGCACGTTGTTTTTCCTGGTTCCCTATCCGGGTGCGTGCATCCACGTGCCGCCACCGCCGCCCAATCAACTGGTGCTGGTGCGCTATCCCCATGGGTTGAAACTGGACGATATCTATACGCCGCTTTGGGTGATGGGCAACTTGAAGGTTGAAAAGGTCAGTAATGACCTGGCCGATGCGGCCTATGCGATGGATGCCAGCACAGTCCGCATCGTCAATGACGCGGATTTGTAGGTTGCCAGCGATGGCCGGAGGCCTAAAGAGGTGAGCTCGAAAGGCTCAGGCCCAGGGTATGATTGGCACCCGGCTTCAGTTCGACGATGTCATCCAGCACATTGGCCGTCTCGATACAGAGCATGTCCTTCCAGCCATCGTCAGCCATGTCGCTGAACTGCGCTGCACGCTCTGCCCACGGGTTCCAGATCACCGCGCTGTTCGAGCCGCTGCTGGTCAGGGTAATCCGGCGTTGCCAGGCCGGGTCGACGATACTCAGTTGGGCCGGTGTCTGCAGGTAGATGCGGTCGGTCTCGCCGGTAAATCGCAGATCGCCCTGCTGGGTGCGTTCCTGCCAGTCCTCCAGGGTTTCGACATAGCGCAACCCGGCCACGCCTTCGACACTCACCTGGCGTACATCGCTGACCGCGAAATAGCTGTGCAATGCCTGGCTGATGGTCACGGTTTCGCTGCCGAGATTGAGGCTGGTCAGGCTGATTTTCAGATGCTCGCCGAGTGCGATGCTCAATCTCAGTTCGACGTTATGTGGCCAGCCAGGTAAGTCGCCCTGGGCTTCCGGCAGGCTGAAGTCCACACGAATTTCGTCGCCTGAACTGTCTATTTCCATCAGCTGCCAGTCGCGTCCGCGAACCAGGCCATGAGCCGGGGCGGGCTCGGTACCGGGGCGCCGCATGCCTTGAACCGACTGCGGATTGCGCGCCAGGTTGCCGAACCAGGGCCAGCACACCGGGACGCCGGCGCGCACGGATTTACCCTGGTTGAACAGCGCCTGGTCGTTTGGCCAGATCAGTGGATGTTCGTTGTCGTCGCGCTGATAACTGAGAACTTGTGCGCCTTGCTGGGCCACGACCAGCTGGGCGCGACCATCGCTGATGCGCCAGCAGTTCAGTTCATTCAGTTTGACCAACTCGACTTTGGGCGTGGACATGCGGGTATCTCGTTCAAGGACCATTATGGATTTTGACCATGCGATGGTCGCCGAGTTTACCGGGCAAGCCGCTCAGCGACGAGGCGGAACCGAGCGGGTACGGCCGCTGCCGTCGATGGCGACAAACACGAAAACCGCTTCGGTGACCTTGCGCCATTCGCTGGACAAAGGATCATCGCTCCAGACCTCGACCATCATCTGGATCGAGCTGCGGCCGATTTCCAGAGTCTGAGTATAGAAGGAAAGCTGTGCGCCGACGGCCACCGGAACCAGGAAAGCCATGCGGTCGATGGCAACGGTGGCGACACGCCCACCTGCGACCCGGCTGGCCATGGCAGTACCGGCAAGGTCCATCTGCGCGACCAGCCAGCCGCCAAAGATGTCGCCGAAACCGTTGGTTTCACGGGGTAACGCCGTAATCTGCAAGGCCAGGTCGCCTTGTGGAATAGGATCTTCTTGTTCGAGTTCAATCATGCCTGGGGTGCCTCTGACCCATGACTCTTCGTTGGTTGGCGCGGTTTTATAGACACCTCAAAAAACGATTCAGCACGAACATGATACGCTGCTTTCGCTTGCAAGGCGCTCCAAGGGAAACTCTGCGAAATCGGCTATATGTGATTAGCGGCGTTTTCGCACAACCCCCCTTGTGGGGCGACAACCTATTTCTACAGCAAATGTCCTAAGTTGGCCCAGTATATCGAGCCATGCGCTTAGCGACGACCGTTCAGTTCTATTATGACCGGCTAATGCTTCTATATATGTCCTTTTTCAATCAATTTGCTATCGTGCGAGCTCCTGCCGGGCCCGGACCAGCGCTGTTCGGGCTTGAATTGCCTATAAGAGATGCCTTTCCATGACCTCTGTGCCCTCGAGTATTGCGCAGCCATCGCGCCCGTTGACCCGCAGCGATTACAAGACGCTGTCGCTTTCTGCCCTCGGCGGAGCGCTGGAATTCTACGATTTCATTATCTTCGTATTCTTCGCCACCGTGGTCGGCAAGCTGTTTTTCCCTGTGGACATGCCGGAGTGGCTGCGTCTGATGCAGACCTTCGGCATCTTCGCGGCCGGCTATCTGGCGCGGCCGCTGGGTGGCATCGTCATGGCTCACTTTGGCGACTTGCTGGGACGCAAGAAGATGTTCACCCTGAGCATCTTCATGATGGCCGTGCCAACCCTGATCATGGGTTTGCTGCCGACATATGCACAGATCGGCTTGTGGGCCCCGATCCTGCTGTTACTGATGCGGGTGATCCAGGGTGCGGCTATCGGCGGCGAAGTGCCGGGCGCCTGGGTATTCGTCTCCGAGCACGTGCCGGCACGCCATACCGGCTATGCCTGCGGTACCCTCACGGCTGGGTTGACCGCCGGCATCCTGTTGGGCTCGTTGGTCGCAACCCTGATCAACAGCCTCTACAACCCCACAGAAGTGGCGGACTACGCCTGGCGTATTCCTTTCCTGCTGGGTGGCGTTTTCGGTTTGCTGGCGGTTTACCTGCGTCGCTGGCTGCATGAAACGCCGGTGTTCGCCGAGCTGCAGCAGCGCAAGGCGCTGGCCGAAGAGATCCCGTTGCGTGCAGTGCTGCGCGATCATCGTGGCGCGATCGTGCTGTCGATGCTGCTGACCTGGCTGCTGTCGGCCGGGATCATCGTAGTCATCCTGATGACACCGACCGTTCTGCAAACCGTGTATGGCTTCCCCCCGACCGTGGCCTTGCAGGCCAATAGCCTGGCCATCGTCTTTCTCACGCTGGGTTGCGTGGGCGCCGGGATCCTGGCCGATCGCTTTGGTGCGGGTCGGGTGTTCGTCACCGGCAGCCTGTTCCTGCTGCTCAGTTCCTGGGTGTTCTACCACAACCTGCAGGCGCATCCGGACTGGCTGTTCCCGATGTACACCCTGACCGGTCTGTTCGTCGGCATCGTCGGCGCAGTGCCGTACGTGATGGTTCGGGCCTTTCCACCGGTCGTGCGTTTTTCGGGGATCTCGTTTTCCTACAACCTGGCGTACGCCATCTTCGGTGGTCTGACGCCCATGATGGTGACGCTGCTGCTCAAATACAGCCCGATGGGGCCGGCCTATTATGTGGCCGGTATCTGTAGCATTGGGCTGCTGGTTGGCCTTTATCTGTTGGCAAAAAAGCGCTGATACCGCTGTTAGCTGGACACTTCCTGCCAGAGCCTGAAGGCCATCATCGACGTACGGTGATGGCCATTCATCTAATTGTCACATTCCTTTCATAGAGTGGTCATGCGGCCTGCAGATACTTGGGCCCGATCCAACTAACACCTATCTGCTAGGAGTAAGGCATGAAACTGAAGCGTTTGATGGCGGCAATGACGTTTGTCGCTGCTGGCGTTGCGACTGCCAACGCAGTTGCCGCTGTTGACCCTGCTATCCCGAGCTACGCCAAGACCACTGGTGTATCGGGCAACCTGTCCAGCGTTGGTTCCGACACCCTGGCGAACCTGATGACTCTGTGGGCCGAGTCCTACAAGAAAGAATACCCGAACGTAAACATCCAGATTCAGGCCGCAGGTTCGGCCACCGCGCCACCTGCGCTGACTGAAGGCACCTCTAACCTGGGCCCGATGAGCCGCAAGATGAAGGACACCGAACTGGCTGCCTTCGAGCAGAAGTACGGTTACAAGCCGACCGCCATCCCGGTTGCCGTGGATGCCCTGGCCGTGTTCGTGCACAAGGACAACCCGATCAAGCACCTGACCATGGAGCAAGTCGATGCGATCTTCTCCTCGACTCGTCTGTGTGGCGCCAAAGCTGATGTAAAAACCTGGGGTGACCTGGGCGTGACCGGTGACCTGGCCAACAAGCCGGTGCAACTGTTCGGTCGCAATTCGGTTTCCGGCACCTATGGCTACTTCAAGGAAGAAGCCCTGTGCAAAGGCGATTTCAAGCCTAACGTCAACGAACAACCAGGTTCGGCTTCGGTCGTGCAATCGATCAGCAGTTCACTGAACGGTATCGGTTACTCGGGCATCGGCTACAAGACCGCCAGCGTGAAAACCGTTCCCCTGGCCAAGAAAGGCAGCACCGAGTTCATCGAAGACACCGAAGAAAACGCCCTGAGCGGCAAATACCCGCTGTCGCGTTTCCTCTACGTCTACGTCAACAAGGCCCCGAACAAGCCTCTGGCCCCGCTGGAAGCCGAGTTCCTGAAGCTGGTTCTGTCCAAGCAGGGTCAGGAAGTGGTTGTGAAAGACGGCTACATCCCGCTGCCAGCCAAGGTTGCCGCCAAGGCACTGGCTGACCTGGGTCTGAAAGAAGGCGACTCTGAAGTCGTAAAAAAGTAAAACCCTGAGTCGGGGGGAATTCCCCGGACTCCTGTAGAAGCGGGCCGGGCGGAACGCCGCCCGCCCCTCCTACAGCCCCAATTTTTCTGTCCGCTGCCGGTTTGTACGGGCGGCGGATTTGTTATGTCACTGTACTGTCATCTTTCTGTCATACAGGATCGCTAGGGTGTGCGCATGAATGATCTGGCCAACTCCACAATGACTTCGACTTCTCCCCCCAAGCGAATTGACTTCAATACGCCTGAGCTGCAGCGCAAGCGCCGTATACGCGCGCTCAAGGATCGCCTGACCCGCTGGTACGTCCTGGTGGGCGGCCTGGCCGTCCTGGCCGCGATCACCTTGATCTTCTTCTTCCTGGCCTATGTAGTCATGCCCCTGTTCAAGGGCGCGGACCTGACGGCAGAGGAAGCTATTTCGCCGGCCTGGATGCAGGATGCCGGCAAGCCCTTGTTGATCTCCCTCGAAGAGCAGAACCAGGTCGGCATGCGGGTTTCCGACAAGGGCCAGGCACTGTTTTTCAATATCGAGAATGGCGCCGAGTTGAGCCGTGTCAGCCTGCCGATCCCGGCCGGTGCAAGCGTGTCGTCCATTGCCGAAGACCAGCCGGGCAGCCCGCTGGTGGCCATCGGTCTGTCCAACGGCCAGGCACTGGTGTTCCGCCATACTTATAAGGTCACCTACCCGGATGGCAAGAAGACCATCTCGCCGGCTGTTGAATACCCTTATGGCGAAACGCCGATCACGCTGAACGAGCAGGGCAGTGCGCTTGAACACGTGAGCCTCAACGCTACCGATTCGACACTGGTTATCGCAGGCTCGACCGGTGCGCACCTGCACGTGCTTTCGCTGAGCCGCGAAGAGAACATGATGACCGGCGAGGTCACCAGCGAGCAGAGCCGCATCGACTTGCCGCAAATGACCGAGCCGGTCAAGGCGATCTTCATCGATCCACGCCAGCAGTGGCTGTATGTGGTGAACGGTCGCGCCCAGGCCGACGTTTTCAGCCTGCGTGAAAAAAGCCTGAATGGTCGTTACAAGCTGCTTGAAAACGGCGAAGCCGAAGTGACCGCCAGTAGCCAATTGGTCGGTGGCATTTCGCTGATTTTTGGTGATTCCCAGGGTGGCCTGGCGCAATGGTTCATGGCTCGCGACCCGGATGGCGAGCAGCGTCTGAAACTGATCCGCAGCTTCCAGCTGGGAACCACGCCGATCGTCGAGATCACTGCTGAGGAGCGCCGCAAGGGCTTCGTCGCACTGGATGCCTCGGGCAAGCTGGGGGTGTTCCACAGTACTGCCCACCGTACGCTGTTGGTTGAGCCTGTGGTCGAAGGTTCAGGCCTCTTCGGCCTGTCGCCACGGGCTAACCGGATCATCGTCGAGGCTGGCGGCAAACTCCAACCGCTGCTGCTCGATAACCCGCACCCGGAGGTTTCCTGGAGTGCGTTGTGGAGCAAGGTCTGGTACGAGAACTACGACGAGCCGAAATACGTCTGGCAATCGACTGCCGCCAACACTGACTTCGAACCCAAGCTGAGCCTTTCGCCGCTGACCTTCGGTACGCTGAAAGCCGCGTTCTACGCCATGCTGCTTGCCGCACCGCTGGCGGTCGCCGCCGCTATCTACACCGCCTACTTCATGGCACCGGGCATGCGCCGCAAGGTCAAGCCGGTGGTCGAATTGATGGAGGCGATGCCGACGGTGATCCTCGGCTTCTTCGCCGGCCTGTTCCTGGCGCCGTATGTCGAAGGTCATTTGCCGGGCATCTTCAGCCTGCTGATCCTGATGCCGATCGGCATCCTGGTCGCCGGTTTCGCCTGGAGCCGCCTGCCCGAGTCGCTGCGCCTGCGGGTACCGGACGGCTGGGAGAGCGCCATCCTGATCCCGGTTATCCTGTTCGTGGGCTGGCTGTCGCTGTACATGAGCCCGTACATGGAAACCTGGTTCTTCGGCGGTGACATGCGCCTGTGGATCTCCCACGACCTGGGTATCACCTACGACCAGCGCAACGCCCTGGTGGTCGGCTTGGCCATGGGCTTCGCGGTCATCCCGAACATCTACTCGATTGCCGAAGACGCCGTCTTCAGTGTGCCGCGCGGCCTGACCCTGGGTTCGCTGGCGCTGGGCGCCACGCCTTGGCAGACCATGACGCGGGTGGTGCTTCTCACCGCAAGCCCCGGGATCTTCTCGGCATTGATGATCGGCATGGGCCGTGCCGTGGGTGAAACCATGATTGTGCTGATGGCCACCGGTAACACGCCGGTCATGGAGATGAACCTGTTCGAAGGCCTGCGGACCCTGGCGGCCAACGTCGCGGTGGAAATGCCTGAGTCGGAAGTCGGCGGCAGCCACTACCGCGTGCTGTTCCTCTCGGCGCTGGTTCTGCTGCTGTTTACCTTCGTCATGAACACCCTCGCAGAACTGATCCGTCAGCGTCTGCGCAAGAAATACTCGTCGCTTTAAGAAAGGTAGAAGTCTGTGAAACAGAACTCCCTGAAAGGCTGGTTCAAGAGCGGCGCCCCAGGCGTCTGGATCAGTGGTGGTGCGGTGTCCATCGCCGTCATCATGACTATCGGTCTGCTGGCGGTGATCGCCGTGCGCGGTCTGGGTCACTTCTGGCCGGCGGACCTGGTCCATGCCAACTACGGCATCCCGGGCCAGGCCAACCATGTGGTCGTCGGTGAAGTGGTGCAGAAGGAGCAAGTGCCGCGTGAGCGCTTGAAGAGCGCAGGCCTGCCGGTGCCGGACGATGGCCCGGAGTTCATGACCCGCGAGCTGATCAAGGTCGGCAACCGTGACCTGAACGGCAACGACTTCACCTGGATCGTCGGCGAGTGGCTGACCGACCAGACCACGCCGCCGGAACTGATGGCCGTGGAGCGTCGCGAGTGGGGCAACTTCTATGGCTACCTGGTCAACGTCAAGGAAGATGGCAAGGTCGTCGCCGAAGGCAGCGCGGCCTGGCCTGAGCTGCAAGCGCGTGTCGAGCGGGTCAACAAGCTAGCCGCGCAACTGAAGTCCCTGGAAAAGGCCGACATCGGCGCCATCAACGCCGGGCTTGAACGCCTGCGTCTGCAAGCCCGCAAGCTGGAGCTCAGTGGCCAGCTCAGCGCCGCCGCGCAAGCCGACATGGATGCAGAGCGTGCCGAGCTCGATGCTCGTTACAAGGACATCGAAGCGCGTCTGACTGACCTGCACGCACAGTTCAACCGCGACAGCATGACCGCCCGTGATGCCAACGGCAAAGAAATCGAGATCAGCATCGGCAAGGTGGTGCACGCCTATCAGCCCAATGCCATGAGCAGCCTGACCAAGGTTGGCTTCTACTTCAAAAAGGTCTGGGAATTCCTCAGCGACGATCCACGTGAAGCGAACACCGAAGGCGGGATCTTCCCGGCGATTTTCGGCACCGTGATGATGACCCTGATCATGGCGATGATTGTCACGCCGTTCGGCGTGTTGGCAGCGGTCTACTTGCGCGAGTATGCGCGGCAGGGCCCGGTCACGCGCTTGATCCGGATTGCCGTGAACAACCTGGCAGGCGTTCCGGCCATCGTTTACGGGGTGTTCGGCCTGGGGTTCTTTGTCTACGTGCTGGGTGGTTCGCTCGACCGCCTGTTCTTCCCCGAAGCATTGCCGGCGCCGACCTTTGGCACGCCAGGGCTGCTCTGGGCATCCCTGACGCTGGCGCTGCTGGCGGTGCCTGTGGTGATCGTGGCCACTGAAGAAGGCCTGGCGCGGATTCCTCGTACCGTGCGCGAAGGTTCGTTGGCGCTCGGCGCGACCAAGGCCGAAACGCTGTGGAAGATCGTGCTGCCGATGGCCAGCCCGGCGATGATGACCGGCATGATCCTGGCGGTAGCCCGTGCTGCCGGCGAGGTAGCACCGCTGATGCTGGTGGGCGTGGTGAAACTGGCGCCATCGCTGCCAGTGGATGGTAACTACCCGTATCTGCACCTGGACCAGAAGATCATGCACCTGGGCTTCCATATCTATGACGTCGGCTTCCAGAGCCCGAACGTCGAAGCCGCGCGGCCACTGGTATACGCCACGGCGTTGCTGCTGGTGCTGGTGATTGCCTTGCTCAACCTGTCGGCGGTTGCGATCCGTAACCACCTGCGCGAGAAGTACAAGGCGCTGGACAGCTGATTGCAGCCCCAATACCGGGTTAACCGCTGGCCCGACCACGAGGCCAGCGCACTGAAACGAATTGTTAGCGTATGGAGTATCCCATGCAGCAAGAAAGCCATACCCACGGCATCAACATGTCTGCCCTGGGTCGCGACAAGCAAAGCCTGAGCCTGGCGCAGGAGACCGTGGCCATCGAAGTCCCCGGCCTGAGCCTGTACTACGGCGACAAACAGGCGTTGTTCGACGTCAGCATGAACATCCCCAAGCAGCGCGTGACCGCCTTCATCGGCCCGTCCGGCTGCGGCAAGTCGACCCTGCTGCGTACCTTCAATCGCATGAACGATCTGGTCGACGGCTGCCGCGTGGATGGCGCCATCAATCTGTACGGCAACAACATCTACCGCAAGGGAGAGGATGTCGCCGAACTGCGTCGTCGCGTCGGCATGGTGTTCCAGAAGCCCAACCCGTTCCCCAAGACCATCTATGAGAATGTGGTCTACGGGCTGCGCATCCAGGGCATCAACAAGAAGCGCGTACTCGACGAAGCCGTGGAGTGGGCGCTCAAGGGCGCGGCGCTGTGGGAGGAGGTCAAGGATCGCCTGCATGAATCGGCACTGGGCCTGTCCGGTGGTCAGCAACAACGTCTGGTCATTGCCCGTACCATCGCCGTGGAGCCCGAAGTCCTGCTGCTCGATGAGCCGTGCTCGGCGCTCGACCCGATCTCGACCCTGAAAGTCGAAGAGCTGATCTACGAGCTGAAGTCCAAGTTCACCATCGTCATCGTAACCCATAACATGCAACAGGCCGCGCGGGTTTCCGACTACACGGCGTTCATGTACATGGGCAAGCTGATCGAGTTTGGTGACACCGATACGCTGTTCACCAACCCGGCGAAGAAGCAGACTGAAGACTACATCACCGGTCGTTACGGCTAGTCGCCGGCTGGAAATGAATCAACGCTGCGGTCGACCGCACCTCACCGGACGCTCCAAGGACTCCAAGCATGATTAGCAAAGACAGTCTCACGCATCACATCTCTGCGCAGTTCAACGCTGAACTCGAGGAAGTGCGCAGCCACCTCCTGGCGATGGGTGGCCTGGTCGAAAAGCAGGTCAATGACGCGGTCACTGCATTGATCGAGGCCGACTCGGGCCTGGCTCAACAAGTGCGCGAAGTCGACGATCAGATCAACCAGATGGAGCGCAACATCGACGAAGAGTGTGTGCGCATTCTCGCCAGGCGCCAGCCAGCGGCGTCCGACCTGCGCTTGATCATCAGCATTTCCAAGTCGGTCATCGACCTTGAGCGCATTGGCGACGAGTCCACCAAAATCGCGCGTCGGGCCATCCAGTTGTGCGAAGAAGGTGAATCGCCGCGCGGTTACGTCGAGGTTCGCCACATCGGCGACCAGGTGCGCAACATGGTCCGCGATGCCTTGGATGCCTTTGCCCGTTTCGACGCTGAACTGGCCTTGTCGGTGGCCCAGTACGACAAAACCATCGACCGCGAATACAAGACGGCCCTGCGTGAACTGGTCACGTACATGATGGAAGACCCGCGTTCGATCTCGCGGGTGCTGAGTGTGATCTGGGCGCTGCGTTCGCTGGAGCGTATTGGCGACCATGCGCGCAATATTGCCGAGCTGGTGATTTATCTGGTGCGCGGCACTGACGTCCGCCACCTGGGGTTGGCGCGGATGAAAGAAGAAGTCGAGGGAACGGCCGATAGCGCTAATGTTCTGAAAAAAACGGACGATAAGTAAGACTGCCCGAGAATAAACGCCCGGCCCTTGGCCGGGCGTTTTCGTTTGTGGCACTTGCATTGGAGGCACCCCGCGTACGAAAAAAAGTCCCGGCGTGGCCCAAGATTTGGCAAATGGCCATCAGTCGGCGCTATGCTTGCCGGGAATTTTCAGGAGCGGTCGATGAGTAAAGTCAGTGTGCTGGTTGTGGATGACGCCCCGTTTATTCGCGACCTGGTGAAAAAGTGTCTGCGTAACGCGTTTCCTGGCGTCGTCATCGAAGATGCGGTCAACGGTCGCAAGGCTCAGGGCTTGCTGATGCGCGAGGCGTTCGACCTGGTCCTGTGTGACTGGGAGATGCCGGAAATGTCCGGTCTGGAGCTGCTGAGCTGGTGCCGTGAGCAGGACAACCTCAAGGCGATGCCCTTCATCATGGTGACCAGCCGTGGTGACAAGGAGAACGTTGTTCAGGCGATCCAGGCAGGCGTTTCCGACTTTATCGGCAAGCCCTTCACCAATGAACAACTGCTGACCAAGGTCAAGAAAGCCCTGAGCAAGGTCGGAAAGCTCGACTCGCTGATGACCGGGGCGCCTGCGCGTACTTCGGCGTTCGCCAACGATTCCTTGAGCGCGCTGACGGGCGGCAAGACCGATGTCGTGAGACCAGCTGCTGCCGCGCCAATGGCCAAGCCCGTGCAGGCGCAGGCACCAAAACCTACGGCACAGGCACCCGGCGGTCGCGGACAAGGGCAGCTGCGACTGTCCAGCGGCAATCAGCAATGCGTGATCAAGGCCCTCAGCCTCAAGGAAGCATTGCTGGTGATCCGTCGCAACGAAGTGCTGCCACAGGTTCTTGAAGGCGCCGTGCTGGATCTGGAGCAAGGCGAAAACGCTGAAGTCGCTCGCCTCAACGGGTACCTGCACGCCATCGTCGCCTACGAACCAAAACCCGATAGCGACTGGTTGCAGCTGACCTTCCGCTTCGTCGACCAGGATGCGCAGAAGCTCGACTATCTGTCGCGGCTGATCGCCCGTGGTACGGCGCAGAAGCATTTCATTCCAGGGGCCTGAGATCAGCGTTGCCGTAGCTGCCGTCAGGCTGCGCTGGAGTCCCGCAGGGGCTCCCCGGCGATCTCAAGATCTTGCGCCTGCTGCGCCACTGCGAAAGCCTTCGGCAGCGGTGGCCCTTTGAATACTGTGTCACCTGCTAGGCTTGGCGCAGCTTTCTCATACATACAGCCGCTGCCAATGCTTGTGCGTTCATTGTTTCTCTGTGGCCTGGCCATGGCCTCCAGCTCGACCCTGGCCATGACCATCTACAAATACACCGACTCCAACGGCGTGGTTTCCTACTCCGACCGGCCGGCGCCGGGTGCGAAGGTTTTTGTCTTTCGCGATCATATGGTCGAGCGCCTCGAGCGCCAGGTTCACCTGGACATCAGCAGGCAAAAGCACCAGGCACGGTTTTCAGCGCGCAATGAGCTGTACGCCCCGGTTGAAGTCGAATTGCGTTTCGAGCGGCTGAAAAACATCCGCGGCGCCCAGCCAGAGGTCCTACGCCGGGTCTTGCCGGCGCGCAGCAGCCTGCTACTGGCCGAATTCGAAGCAGAACAACCGGGCGAGCCTTTGAGCTACACCCACCAATTCCGTTACGCGCTCGGAGACCCGGCGGCCAAGCCACGCGCTTATCGTTATCCGTTGCCGTGGCAGGGTGGTCCTTTTCGGCTCAGCCAGGGCCCCAATGGACGTTATAGCCACTTCGGACCCAAGGGCCGGTATGCAATGGACATCGCCATGCCCGAGGGCACGCCGATCATCGCGGCGCGGGCAGGGGTGGTGGTCAAGGTCAAGAATGGCCAATCCGGTCGCGGTACGGACCCCTCGGGCAACTTCGTTCGAGTCATGCACGATGACGGCACCATGGGGGTCTACCTGCACCTGATGCGCGACTCCGTGGTGGTCAGGGAAGGTGAGCGAGTAGGCCTGGGAGCCGCGCTGGCACGCTCGGGCAATACGGGCAACAGCAGCGGCCCACACTTGCATTTCGTGGTGCAGCGCAATGTCGGGCTGGCCCTGGAGTCGATTCCCTACCAGTTCAACCAGCCCGTCAGTGGCCTGCCCAATTTCGCCCTGGGCGGCGAATAGAGGCGTCAGTCGAGCTTGAGCACCTTGGCCAGGATGATCTTCGGGCCTTTCATCTTCTTGATGATGATGCGCAGGCCTTCGACTTCCAGCACCTCTTCCTCTTCCGGTACCCGTTTAAGGGTTTCGTAGACCAGCCCGGCAAGGGTTTCGGCCTCGATGTGGTCCAGGTTGATACCCAGCAGGCGTTCGACCTTGAACAACGGCGTGTCACCCCGCACCAGCAGCTTGCCTGGCTGGTAGGCGAGGATACCGCGCTCGGCCTTGCGGTGTTCGTCCTGGATATCGCCGACCAGTACTTCCAGCACGTCTTCCATGGTCAGGTAACCGATGACTTTGCCGTCGGCCTCCTCGACCAGGGCGAAATGTGCACCACCCTTGCGGAACTGCTCGAGCAGGCGCGACAGCGGCATGTGCTTGGAGACGCGCTCCAGTGGGCGGGTCAGTTCGGCCAGATTGAAAGATTCGGGCAGGTGATCGAGGGCTGCCAGCTCCAGCAACAAGTCCTTGATGTGCAGCAGGCCGACAAATTCGCCACGCTCGGCATCGTAGACCGGATAGCGGCTGAACTTGTGACGACGGAACATCGCCAGAATTTCCTTGAGCGGCGCGTTGAAGTCCAGGCTCACCAGGTCTTCACGCGAGTTGGCCCAGTCGACCACTTCCAGTTCGCCCATCTCCACGGCCGATGCCAGCACGCGCATGCCCTGGTCGCTGGGGTCCTGGCCGCGGCTGGAGTGCAGGATCAGCTTGAGCTCTTCACGACTGTAATGATGGTCGTGATGTGGGCCGGGTTCACCTTGCCCGGCAATACGCAGGATGGCGTTGGCACTGGCATTGAGCAACCAGATTGCCGGGTACATGAGCCAGTAGAACAGGTACAGCGGTACGGCCGTCCATAGCGACAACAGCTCGGGCTTGCGAATGGCCCATGACTTGGGTGCCAGCTCACCGACAACGATGTGCAGGTAGGAAATCACGAAGAAGGCGCTGAAGAACGAGACGGCCTTGACCACTTCAGGCGATTGCACGCCCACTGTTTCGAGCAGGGGTTCGAGCAAGTGCGCGAATGCAGGCTCGCCGACCCAGCCAAGGCCCAGGGAGGCGAGGGTGATACCCAGTTGGCAGGCCGAGAGGTAAGCGTCCAGTTGATTGTGCACGGTGCGCAGGATCTGCCCGCGCCAGCCATGCTGTTCGGCGATCGACTCGACGCGGGTCGAGCGCAGTTTGACCATGGCGAACTCGGCGGCCACGAAAAAGCCGTTGAGCAGTACCAGCAGTAGAGCGAAAAGAATCATGCCGAAATCGGCGAACAGTGACGCGAGGTTAAAGCCAGGGGAAGGGTCCATGATGGAGTTTTACGGGTTCCGTCTTTTGAAATAAGGGTTGTTGCGGCGCCTGAAATGCAGGCACAAGTCCTCCAATGTAGCGGCTGCGCAGCCAATTGCCTAGTAGCCGTTGGCGCGCACTCGGATCAGTCGGTACTGCTTGCGACCTTGTGCGCAGCGATTTGCACCGGTGCGAAATGGCAGGTGAAGGTGCTGCCGTGGCCCAGAACGCTGCTGACTTCCAGATGAGCGCGATGGCGAAGCAGGACATGTTTGACGATGGCCAGGCCCAGGCCGGTACCGCCGGTATTCGACGCACGGCTGGAGTCGACCCGGTAGAAACGTTCGGTCAGGCGCGGCAAGTGCTTGGCGTCGATACCGATGCCCGAGTCCTGCACGCTCAGGTGAGCCCCCTGTTCGTCTGCCCACCAGCGGACGCGGATCTGGCCCTCGGCGGGGGTGTATTTGACCGCATTGAAGATCAGGTTGGAAAAAGCGCTGCGTAGCTCGGTTTCGCTGCCCTTGAGCCGGATGTTGGCATCGGCTTCCAGCGTGATGCGCTGGTTGCGTTGCCCGGACAGGGCCTGGGCATCGCTCCTGATTGACTGCAGCAGGGCATCGACCGAGACGGGCTGGTTGTCCGAGGGATAGTCGGTGGCTTCGAGCTTGGCCAACAGCAACAGGTCATTGAGCAGCGTCTGCATGCGTCCGCCTTGCTGTTGCATCTGTTGCAGCGCACGAACCCAGCGGGGGTTCACGTCTTCGACATTGTCGAGCAAGGTCTCCAGATAGCCGGCGATCACCGTCAGCGGCGTGCGCAGTTCGTGAGAGACGTTGGCGACGAAATCCTTGCGCATCTGTTCGAGCTGATGAATGCGCGTGACGTCACGCACCAGCATCAGGTGTTCGTTGTTGCCATAGCGGGTGATGTGCAACTGCACGCGCAGGTGGTTGTTGATCGGCGAGGGGATTTCCAGCGGCTCGAGGTAGTTCTCCTGCTCGAAATACTCCTTGAAGCGAGGATGGCGCACCAGGTTGGTCACCGGTTGGCCGCTGTCCTGCGGAGTTTTCAAGCCGAGCAGGGTCTCTGCGGCGCGGTTCCACCATTCCAGGTTGCCGTCGCTGTCGAGCATGATCACAGCGTCTTTCAGCGCCGCCGTGGACTCCTGGACGCGATCGATGACGGCTTGCAGACGGCCACGCACGCGCTGGTCGCGCCGCTGCAGGTGGTAGATGCTGTCGAACACATCACCCCACAGGCCATAGCCATCGGGTGGTGCATCGTCCGGCTTGTGCAGCCTGAGCCATTCATGCAGGCGCAGGAGTTGCTTGAGGGTCCAGGCCAGATAAATGCCCAGGCCGATGGCCAGGCTCCAGCCGTAATAGCCACTGATCAGCCCCACCACCAGGCAGGCCGTGAGTAGAATCAGCATGTGGCGAATCAGGGTGCCGTGCCAGTTCTGGTTCAATTAACAACGCGTCCTTTCGATTGCATGGCCAGTAGCGGCCGATCAGCTTTTGGTGGAAAAGCGATAACCGGTGCCGCGCACGGTTTGCACGAGGTTCTCATAGGCCTCGCCGAGCGCCTTGCGCAGGCGGCGGATATGCACGTCCACCGTGCGCTCCTCGACATAGACGTTGCCGCCCCAGACCTGATCGAGCAACTGGCCACGGGTGTAGGCGCGCTCCTGGTGGGTCATGAAAAACTGCAGCAGACGATATTCGGTCGGCCCCATTTCGGCGGGCCTGCCGTCTATCGTAACCCGGTGGCTGATCGGGTCGAGCAACAGCCCGCCGACCTCGATCGGTGCTTCGCCGTCGCTGGGGCCTGCACGGCGCAGTACGGCCTTGAGACGGGCGACCAGTTCGCGAGGCGAAAAGGGTTTGGTGATGTAATCGTCTGCACCCACTTCCAGGCCCTGGATCTTGTTGTCTTCCTCGCCCTTGGCCGTGAGCATGATGATCGGGATATCGCCGGTCAGCTCATCACGCTTCAGGCGCCTGGCCAACTCGATACCCGACGTGCCGGGCAGCATCCAGTCGAGCAGGATCAGGTCCGGTTTGCGATCAACGATGATCGCATGGGCCTGTTGCGAGTTCTCCGCCTCGAGGCAGTCATAGCCGGCCATTTCCAATGCCACGGCGATCATCTCGCGAATGGGCGCTTCGTCATCGACGATCAGAATGTTTCTGCCAACCATGCTCAAAGCTCCTGTCATTGAAGTGTCTTGCGCCGCATTAGATAACGGAATTATTGCAGTCGTGTGACAGCCTGGGGACCTGGCAGCAACATGTTGTTACTGGACTACGCTTCAATATCTCAAAACAACAAGAGGTATATCCAATGACACGACATACGCTGAGCTGGATGGCCCTGATCTCTGCGGTAGCGCTGGCCTTGCCGGGTGTGGTCCTGGCAGATCATGCCATGGAAAAGGACGGCATGTTGGTCGATCATCAGGGTATGACGCTTTACACCTTCGACAAGGACGACGGTGGCAAATCCATGTGCAATGGCGAATGTGCCAAGAACTGGCCGCCATTAATGGCCAAAGAGGGTGAAAAAGCCGAAGGAAAATGGATGCAGATCAAGCGGGATGATGGAACGATGCAGTGGGCCTACGATGGCAAGCCGCTCTACACCTTTATCAAGGACAAAAAAGCCGGAGACAAGACGGGTGACGGCAAAATGGATGTCTGGCACTTAGCCAAACCTTGATATCCAGCCCTTGAGCGTGTTGGCCGTCAACCACCTGGTTGGCGGTCAGCGCATGGCGTAATCGACCACGATACCGAGAAAAATCAGCAACCCGGCCCAGTGATTGTGCAGGAAAGCCTCGAAACAGGCCTGACGCTCGCGCTCGCGGGTGTACCAGTACTCCCAGACGAAGCATAGCGCCGCGCCCAGCAGGCCGATGTGGAACCACAGGCCCAGCTCGAAGCGGGCCCCGGCCAGCAACAGGCAGCCGAGCGCCGATGCCTGCAGAATGATAATGATCAGCCGATCGGCGTCACCGAACAGGATCGCGGTGGATTTCACCCCGATCTTCAGGTCGTCGTCGCGGTCGGTCATTGCGTAATAGGTATCGTAGCCCACGGTCCACAGCAGGTTGGCGATGTACAGCAGCCAGGCGGCAGCCGGCAAGTTGCCGGTTTCGGCGGTAAAGCCCATCGGCATGCCCCAGGAGAACGCTGCGCCCAGCACCACTTGCGGGTAGTAGGTATAGCGCTTCATGAAGGGATAGCTCGCCGCCAGCGCCAGTCCGCCGAACGACAGCCAGACGGTGGTGGCGTTGGTGCAGAGCACCAGCACAAAGCTCAAGGCCACCAGCACCGCAAACAGCACCAGCGCCTCGCGCGAGGTGACCTTGCCGCTGACCAGCGGGCGCTGCTCGGTGCGTTTGACATGACCATCGACCTTGCGGTCGGCAAAATCGTTGATCACGCAGCCTGCGGCGCGCATCAGCACCACGCCTGTGACGAAAATCAGGACATTGGCCAGCGACGGCGACCCTTCGCCGGCGATCCACAGTGCCCACAAGGTTGGCCACAGCAGCAGGTAGATGCCGATGGGCTTTTCCATGCGCGTGAGCTGGACGAAGTCCCAGGCGCGCGGATGCACGCGGTTCAAGGATTTGAGCAGGCTCTGGTACATCAGTGGTCCTTCTGAAGCGGGCAGACGATCTGCCATAGAGCGGGCAGAAAGACTTCGGCAACCAGCAGGCTCAAGCCGTCGCGGTCAAAACGCGAGCGGCGTGCCCACAAACCGGCCTGGGCATGCTCGAGCGGCAGCCAGGCTGTCGGGTAATGACAGGCTTCAATTGCGCGGCGGGCAAAGGCCTGATCGCAGAACAGCAGCTCGCCGAGCGAACGAGTACCCAGCTCATCCATGTTCAACCCGCCCTGCTCCAGGGCGCTGCGGGCCGCGACGCTGCGGGCGAAAACCCAGGGCTGGCCGTGGCCGCGCAGATACACTTCGCGCACCCAGCCAAGGCTGTTGGGGGCCAGATCCAGCGCCAGGCATTCGTCGTCGCGCAGCGGTTGCCAGCCCTCGTAAAGGGGTGTCACGCTGAAATGATCGGCGGATAGTTGCGTCAAGCGGCGGGTCAGCGATCCCTGGTCGAACAACCAGTCGAGGATCGTCGCCTCGGGACGCTCGCTGAGCGATGGCTGCTGGAGCCAATGCGGGGCGGTCATGGACGGAGTCTGGAGTGGCACGTTGGGTAGGGTTGCAGGCCAGTGAGGCGGCGAGCTTAACATGTTTGCCACGATCATTTGAGCGGGTGATAGTGCGGTAGACGTATCGATCCTGCTTGCATCCGGTCGATTGCATCAGTACAAAAACGCCCTGAGCCGGTCGGCAGCGCTGAACCCATCGATCGACCGAGCCAAGAGCCTGAGAGCTGAGGTCTGAAGTAATGAAGAAGTGGCAGTGCGTGGTATGTGGCCTGATTTACAACGAGGCCGAAGGTTGGCCGGATGACGACATCGCGCCTGGCACTCGCTGGGAAGATGTCCCCGCTGACTGGCTCTGCCCGGATTGCGGCGTGGGCAAAATGGATTTCGAGATGATCGAAATCGGCTGATTCCAGTCTGTGGCGTACTGCGCCACATTCAACTATTCCAGGGAAACAACGAATGACTGCACCTGTCGTGATAGTGGGCACAGGCCTGGCGGGCTACAACCTGGCCCGGGAATTTCGCAAGCTCGATGGCGAAACGCCGTTGCTGCTGATCACCGCAGATGATGGTCGTTCCTATTCCAAGCCGATGCTTTCGACCGGCTTTGGCAAGAATAAGGACGCCGATGGCCTGAGCATGGCCGAACCCGGTGCCATGGCCGAGCAGCTGAAGGCCGAGGTGCGCACCCATACCCGCATCAGCGGGATCGATCCGGGGCACAAACGCCTCTGGATCGGTGAGGAAGAGGTGCCCTATCGCGACCTGGTATTGGCCTGGGGTGCTGAAACCGTGAGGGTTGCGGTAGAAGGTGATGCCAGCGATGCGATTTTCCCCATCAATGACCTGGAAGACTATGCCCGCTTTCGCGCGGCGGCAGCGGGCAAGCGCCGGGTGCTGCTGTTGGGGGCCGGTCTTATTGGCTGTGAATTCGCCAACGATCTGATTGTTGGTGGCTATGAGGTCGATGTGGTGGCGCCGTGCGAACAGGTCATGCCGACGCTGTTGCATCCGGCTGCCGCCACGGCCGTCCAGGCAGGTCTGGAGAGCCTCGGTGCGCGTTTCCACCTGGGGCCGGTGCTTACCCGCCTGCAGCGCTCTGCCACGGGCCTGGAGGCGCACCTGTCCGACGGCGAGCTGATCGAATGCGATCTGGTGATTTCGGCCATCGGCCTGCGCCCTCGTATCGATATGGCCGCGGCTGCCGGCTTGATGGTCAATCGCGGGGTGGTGGTCGATCGTCAGCTCAAGACTTCGCACGCCAACATTTATGCACTGGGTGACTGCGCCGAGGTCGATGGCCTCAACCTGCTCTATGTCATGCCGCTGATGAGTTGCGCCCGGGCACTGGCCAGGACCCTGGCCGGCAACCCGACCGCCGTGGTTTATGGCCCGATGCCGATTACCGTCAAAACGCCGGTTTGCCCGCTGGTGGTGTCGCCGCCGCCGCGTGGCATGGAGGGTGCCTGGACGGTCGAAGGTCAGGGTGGGGACATCAAGGCGCTGTGCCGCGATACTGCCGGCAACCTGCTCGGATATGCCCTCACGGGCGCCGCAGTCATGGAGAAGCTGGCGTTCAACAAGCAGCTCCCACCCCTTTTGGCGTAAATAAAGGCCGTTCTGTCGGAATCACCCCGCTTTTGCGCAGACAAAGGTCGACTTGAGACTGGCGCAGCCCCTGGCGGCATGCCATTCTCACTCCCGTCTGCCGCAGCGTAGAGCCTGCGGCGCCTTGGGCGCTGTTTGAAAGAACAGCACGGACATAACAACAAAAAACCGTCAAAGAGGCTTCACCATGCGTAAACCAGAACTCGCAGCCGCCATCGCTGAAAAAGCGGATCTCACTAAAGAACAAGCCAATCGCGTCCTCAACGCCGTTCTCGAAGAAATCACCAGCGCATTGCACCGTAAAGACAGTGTGACCCTGGTCGGCTTCGGCACCTTCCTGCAGCGCCACCGTGGCGCCCGCACAGGCAAGAACCCGCAAACCGGTGAGCCAGTGAAGATCAAGGCCAGCAATACCGTTGCTTTCAAGCCGGGCAAATTCCTGAAAGATAGTGTCAATCCTTGAGTGCGCCGCACTCTTGGTCATCAGGGAGTGCAGTAGTAGGAAATGGGCATGCCGACGGCCTCGGATGCCCATTTTCGGAAAGGGTGTTGAAGTGTTAAATAACGGAAAAAAACGGCGATCTCCCATAAATGTGAGAGATCGGGTTGGCATCTGATCGGTATTACCCGCTACACTGCGCTGCCAGTCATTTCTATCGCTGAGGCGTCTACATGAAGTTCCGCTTTCTTCTCTGGGCCATGGGGCTGCTGATGGCCAAGGCCAGCCGCAAGAATCCCGCTTTCCAACAGCAACTGACCGACAAGAACCTGGTGTTCCAGCTGCAGACGCTGGACGGCAAGGTTGCGCGCCATTTCATCGTCAAGGACATGCGCATCACCAGCAGGAGCGGGACGGTACCGGAGCCGGCCTTCGCCATTGCCTTCAAGGATGCGGCATTCGGTTTCCAGACTTTGCAGGCCCAGAACAAGCAGCTGGCTTTCATGCAGGGTATTCAGGACAAGACCATTCAGATCAAGGGCAACCCGGCGCTGGTGATCTGGTTCCAGGGGTTGACCAAATACCTCAAGCCAAAGAAAAAGGCCTGATTGATTACTGCGACAGCCTGACGGCAGCTGCTACAAAGACCGTGGTGCGCGAACCTTTGCCGCTGCCGAAGGCTCGGTGCGCCGCTGCGACGCTGAGGTCCACCGGACCTCCAAATAGGGCGTTCTGCCGTGGGTTCAGGCGTTCGAGCCCGGCGTGAACTGCGAAGCCAGTTCGCGCAGCAATACTTCCGCCTCAAGCACCTTGTTGACCACATCCTCGGCCTTGGTGCGGCTGAGGCTCAAGCGGTCAAGCAGCTCGTCGGGGATGCTTTCGACCGGACCGGAACCGATGCCGCGGCTGCGCAGCAGGCGCACGGCCAGGCAAACCAGGTTCGGGTAGGCGGCATGTTCGCCGTCATAGCAAGCATCGTTCTGGAAGCGCAAGGCGGTAGCCAATTCGTCGGGCATATCCCAGTAACGCATCAACCAGGAACCGATCTGTTCCCGGCTGATACCCAGCAGGTGCTGTTCCACATAGCTGTGGCACGCATGCGGGTTGACTTCCAGATGGCGGCAAATCAATGAGAAGTGCGGCGGAAAGACATGCGCCAGCACCAGGTAGCCGAAGTTGTGCAGTAGCCCGGCCAGGTATGTGAGGCCGGTTTCCGGTCGCTCTGCACGAGGCATGGCACGGGTCAGGCCTTCGATGACGGCGGCGGTATAGATCGACTGCTGCCAGTACGGCGTGGTCTGCTGCGGTTGATCCTTGGGCAGGCTGAGGGTTTTCCCCAGCGCCAGGCCCAGCGCCAGATTGATCACCAGATCGAAGCCCAGGACCCGAACGATTGCATCCTCTACCGAGCGAATCTTGCCAGGGGAGGCGTAATACGGCGAGGCGGCCCAGCTGACAACCTGGGCCGCCAGCGCCGGGTCGGTCTCGACCACGCCAGTGATGTCGTCGATGGTGGCATTGGGATCGACCCGCAGCTTGATGATCTTCTGAGCGGTTTCAGCCAGCGGCGGGATCTCGATGGTTGCTTCCAGACGTTGCTGGATACGCCGAGCCGTGAAGGCCTGAACGGCCTTGCTGATTTCCTGGTGATCGTGGTCTGGACGATCGAGGTTTCGCTTGATTTCGTCCAGTGGCTCGCCGAAGTTCGCCGCGCTGGCCTTGGTCAGCATTTTCTTGAAGTCTTCACTGCTGATTTCCAACATTACGCCGGGCTCGCCCGAATTGACCAGCAGGCTGGCCTCGCGCATCAGTTGCTCTTCATACAGGCAAGGCGAACTGGTAAGCGCCGGCAATCCGGGCAGAATGTTCAGGCTGTGCTTGCCGAGCATGCGCTCCAGGCGCTCCAGCGGGACAGCGGTCAGGCTGCGGCCGGTGCGCTCGGCGAGGCGGCCCAGGTCCAGCAGCTGGGTTTGCGGGTACAGCACCATGAGCGCACCGACTGAATCTTCCAGCAGCACCGACTGCACCTTGCGCGCTGTTTGCAGGCCCGGCTGCTCTATCACTTCGCAGTAGCTGACACCCAGCTTGTCGAGCAACAGCCGAATGACAGACGGTGCGTGCGGGGGTGCGGTATCCAGGGCAACTTCAGTCATGGTCTGTATCCACAATTCTACAATCGGGGCAGTATAACCAGCTTGACCGTACAGATGGATCCATCCGCTGACAGTCTTTACACCTGGCCATATTGCTGCCCATGCCGCAGCCAGCGCTCCAGCAGCGGGCTCACATGCTCCGGCCAGCGTGACAGCAATGCTTGTGCAGCATCGCGTACGGCAGGCAGCAGATCGGCATCGCGCATCAGGTCCGCGACCTTGAACTGCAGCAGGCCGGTCTGCCGGGTACCGAGCATTTCGCCAGGGCCGCGCAGTTCGAGGTCTTTCTCGGCAATCACGAAGCCATCGTTGGTTTCGCGCATGATGCCCAGGCGCTCTCGGCCGATCTGCGACAGTGGCGGGTGATACAGCAGTACGCAATGGCTGGCAGCGCTGCCTCGACCGACCCGACCGCGCAACTGGTGCAGTTGGGCAAGCCCCAGGCGCTCGGGGTTCTCGATGATCATCAGGCTGGCATTGGGCACGTCGACCCCGACTTCTATCACCGTGGTCGCCACCAGCAACTGCAGCGCCCCTTGCTTGAATTGGGCCATGACCGCGGCTTTCTCGGCAGGTTTCATGCGCCCGTGGATCAGACCGACGCGCAGTTCACCCAAGGCACTGGTCAGTTCCTCGTAGGAGGTTTCGGCGGCCTGGCACGTCAGCTCTTCCGATTCTTCGATCAGCGTACACACCCAGTACGCCTGGCGCCCCTGGGCACAGGCGTTGCGGACTCGTTCGACCACCTCGATGCGCCGGCTATCGGCCACCAGCACGGTATTGACGGGTGTACGCCCTGGCGGTAGTTCGTCGAGGATCGATGTATCCAGATCGGCGTAGGCACTCATTGCCAGCGTGCGCGGGATCGGGGTGGCGGTCATGATCAATTGGTGAGGGCAGAGCCGGCCACCGACGCCTTTCTGGCGCAAGGCCAGGCGCTGCTGGACGCCGAAGCGGTGCTGTTCGTCGATAATCACCAGCGCCAGGTTGTTGAACTTCACTTCGTCCTGGAACAGCGCGTGGGTACCCACCACCATAGGGGCGCCGCCGGCGATCTGTTCAAGGGCCGCGGTGCGGTTCTTGCCCTTGAGCTTGCCGGCCAGCCAGGCAACCTCGACACCCAGCGGCTCCAGCCAGCGCTTGAAGGTAACGTAGTGCTGTTCGGCGAGGATTTCGGTCGGCGCCATCAGTGCGACCTGATAGCCGGCCTCAAGCGCCTGCAAGGCGGCCAGGGCGGCGACCACGGTCTTGCCCGCGCCGACGTCGCCCTGGATCAGGCGCAGCATGGGTTCTGGCTGGCTGAGGTCATAGGCAATCTCGTTGCCGACCCGCTGTTGGGCGCCAGTGGGTGCAAAGCCCAGGTTGGCCAGGTATTGAGCGGGCAACCGACTGGCCTTGGGCAAGGCCGGCGCGCGCTGCGAGCGCAGGCTTTCGCGCAAGCGCTGTTGCGACAGTTGGTGGGTCAGGAGTTCTTCGAAGGCCAGGCGATGCTGGGCCCAGTGCTGGCCTTCGGCGAGTTCGTCCACGTCGGCATCGGCCGGTGGATGGTGCAAGTAGCGAATGGCGTCGTCCAGCGGCGCCAGGCGGTGGTCGCGGGCCAATTCCGCTGGCAGCCAGTCCGGCAGGCTGCGCGGGCCAAGCATGGCCAGGCTCTGCTGGCATAATTGCCGCAGCCGCTGCTGGGTCAGGCCTTCGGTCGTCGGGTAGATCGGGGTCAGGGTCTGCTCCACCGGGATGGCTTCATCGCCGGTCAAGGCGCGATATTCCGGGTGGTAGATTTCCAGGCCCGAGGCACCGGGGCGAGCCTCGCCATAGCAGCGCAGGTGGGTGCCGCGCTTGAGGCCATCCTTCTGCGCGTTGCTGAAATGGTAAAAGCGCAGACTCAGCACGCCGGTCCCGTCGCCAAGGCGCACCAACAGGCTGCGGCGCTTGCCCATGACCACGTCGGTGCCGCTGACCACGCCTTCGATCACTGCATCCTGGCCGGGACGCAGCGCGCCGATCGGCACCACGCGGGTGCGGTCCTGATAACGCAAGGGCAGGTGAAACAGCACGTCCTGAAGGTTCTCCAGGCCGACCTTGGCGAGCTTCTCGGCCATGGCCTCGCCTACGCCCTTGAGTGCCGTGACCGACACTTTCGACAACTCGGTCATGGGATCACTTACTTCGCAACAGGTGGCTTGGCCACCGAGCACAGGCGGATCGAGTCGGCAAGCAGCTCGATGGCCTTGGGCCGCGGGAAACTGGCGCGCCAGGCGATCGCAACGGTGCGGAAAGGAACCGGTGGTGACATTGGGCGCACTTCGATGATCCCGGGAGCATAGTGATGGCTGTGGACGGCCGACAGCGGCAGGATCGAGATGCCCAGGCCGGAGGCGACCATATGCCGGATTGTCTCCAGCGAGCTGGACTCCACTGTCGTGTGCTTGGCGCCGTCGTTGCCCTTGGCCAAGGTGGGGCAGGCTTCCAGCACTTGATCGCGGAAACAATGGCCTTCGCCGAGCAGCAACAGGCTCTTGTCGTTGAGCAGGCTGGCGTCGATGGTTTCCTTTTTCGTCCAGGCATGTTCGCTGGGCATCAATACGTAGAACGGTTCGTCGTACAGCGGCAGCGTCAGCACGTCGGCTTCATTGAACGGCAGGGCGATGATCACTGCATCGAGTTCCCCATTGCGCAGCTTGTCGCGCAGCACGTGGGTGAAGTTTTCTTCGATGTACAACGGCATCTGCGGGGCAGCCCGGTGCAATTGCGGGATCAGGTGCGGGAACAGGTAGGGCCCCACGGTATAGATCGCGCCAACCTTGAGCGGTGCGGTCAGCTGGTTCTTGCCCGCCTGGGCCAGCTCGCGAATACCCTGGGCCTGCTCAAGGACCTTCTGGGCTTGCGCCACGATTCCCTCGCCAACCGGCGTCAGGCGCACGGCACTTTTGCTGCGCTCGAAAATCAGCACGCCGAGTTCGTCTTCAAGCTTCTTGACCCCGACCGACAGGGTCGGCTGGCTGACATGGCAACGCTCGGCCGCATGGCCGAAGTGCTGTTCCTGGGCGAGGGTGACGATGTAGCGCAATTCTGTGAGAGTCATAACGGGCGTCCATGAATTTGCCGCCCCAGCATAGCGGCTGCAATCGATAGACGCACGTTATCAGCCTTGGCTCCGTATGTCAGAACCAAGGGATCAGCGTTTATCCAGCGAATAAACGAAAGGTGCGACCACTTCCAGGCTGCCGTTGTTGAGCAGTTCCTTGGGTGGCGGGGGCAGCGGCTGCGCCTTGCGGATCATTTCCAGGGTCGCCCGGTCCAGCGATGCGCTACCCGAACCACCGGCCAGCGAGTACGACAGTACCTTGCCTTCGGCATCCACCACGAAGCGCAAGCGGCTGACCCCTTGCATGCCGCGACGGCGGGCGTCCTCCGGGTACTTCTTGTACTTGCTCAAGTGGCGTAGCAGATCGCTCTGCCAGGTCGGCCTGGCATTGCTTTGCGACGCGATGCTGGGTGCCGGTGCTGCCGATTTCTGCACAGGCGCAGTGCTCGGTGGCGTATCGACCGTTTCCTCTTCAGCCGGTTTTTCCTGTGGCGGCTCCGGTTTCTTCACCGGGGCCGGTGGCTGCGGCTTGGCTTTTGGCTTGGCCGGCTTGGGTATGGCGATCTTCGGCTTGGGGGCTTCGGCCAGTTTCGGCAGCGGCGGCTCCTCGATCGGCGTTGGCGGCTGGGGCGGCGTCACCACCTTGGGCGGAGGTGGCGGTGCGGGCTCCGGCATCGGCGCCATTTCGACCATCATCGCCGCCGGTGGCAATTCGAGCACCGGTGGGACAGACCATTTCAGCGCCACGATCATGGCGATGGCATGGACGCCCAGCACGACCGCCAGACTACCGCTATAACGCGTCAGCTTTTGGCGCGTCGTGATCATTTCTTCGCTGCCGTCTCTAGACCAACCAGGCCGACCTTGAGGTAGCCGGCCGTGCGCAAGGCATTCATGACGTCCATCAGATCGCCGTAGTCCACGCCTTTGTCGGCCTGGAAGAAGATCGTGGTGTCCTTGTCGCCCTTGGTCTTGGCATCAAGCGCTGGACCCAGTTGAGCACGTTCGACCTTCTCTTCGCCGATGAACAGATTCTGGTCCGCCTTGACGCTCAGGAAGATCGGCTTTTCCGGCCTTGGCGCAGGTTTTGCGGTCGAGGCGGGCAAGTCCACCTTGATATCGACGGTTGCCAGCGGCGCTGCCACCATGAAGATGATCAGCAGTACCAGCATCACGTCGATAAACGGCGTCACGTTGATTTCGTGGTTCTCGGCGAGATCGTCGCCGCCTTCGTTCAGATGCAGGCCCATGGTTTACCCCACTTTCACCATGTGCGGCTGGGCATTACGCTCACCCGGCTGGTGGTCGAGGTCGCGGCTGACCAGCAGCAGAACGTGCGCGGATGCATCCGATACCTGTGCCTTGTAGCCGGCGATGGAGCGTGCGAAGACGTTGTAGATGACGACCGCAGGGATCGCCGCAACCAGGCCCAGGGCGGTTGCCAGCAGCGCTTCGGCGATACCGGGGGCAACCACGGCGAGGTTGGTGGTCTGGGTCTTGGCGATGCCGATGAAGCTGTTCATGATGCCCCATACGGTGCCGAACAGGCCGACGAAGGGTGCTGTCGAGCCGATGGTGGCCAGTACGCCGGTGCCGCTGCTCATGTTGCGGCCGCAGGCGGCCACCAGGCGCTCCAGGCGGAAGCTGACGCGTTCCTTGATACCTTCTTTTTCGCGAGCGCTGGCCGACAGGTGCATTTCTTCCAGGGCATCATGGACCAGCAGGTGGGCCAGGGTGCCGGCTTTTTGCGCAGTGTCGCTGGCGTCTTTCAAGCTGGCGGCTTTTTTCAGGTGAGCGATTTCAACACGCAGACGACGCTTGGCGCCCATCAACTCCAGGCCCTTGGCGATCCAGATGGTCCAGGTAATGATCGAGGCGATTGCAAGGCCGATCATGACGGCCTTCACCACGACGTCGGCATTCTGGTACATGCCCCATGGGGACAGGTCGTGGGCCATGCCCAGGCTGTTGTCCTCGACCAGCGCCTCAGTGGCGTCGCTTGCGGCATTCTCGGTGCCGGACGCATTTTCTACTGCCGGTGCCGGTGCCGGTGCAGTATCAGCGGCAGGAGCAACGACTGCAGGCGTGGTGGCGGGGGCGACAGGTTCATCCGCAGACACGGCCGGGGTCAGCATCAGGCCAAGCAACAGGGCAGCGATACCGCGCCATGCGCGAGGCTGGCGAGATAGCTTGGTTGGCGAAGCGGAGGGTTGATTGCGTGTCATGCTGGCCGGACCTGAGAAGAAGAATGAGGTGGTTGTCCTTCGAGGCCTCGAGGCGGGGCCGAGAACAAATGGGAGGGCATTATTGCAATTAATTCTTGTTAGCAGAAGTAATACAGTTACTTATTTTTAATTTTAGCTAGCCGCCTATCGAACTCTCCAGATAGGCTGAGCCTTTGTCAGAGGAGTCGCAAGATGCCTGCCCCTACCGTTCTGATTGCTGGCTGTGGTGACGTCGGCAGCCGCCTGGCCAGGCAATTGCTGGAAGAAAACTGGTCGGTACATGGCCTGCGCAGGACGACTGCCCGACTGCCGCAAGGGGTGATCGGAGTGGCGGGGGACCTGTTCGCCGAGCAGTGCCCGGCAGCCTGGCCAAGCGGCCAGATCGACTATCTGGTGTATTGCGCTGCAGCCAGCAGCCACGACGAGGAAGGTTACCGGGCCGCTTACATCGATGGCCTGGCCCATGTGTTTGCTTGGCTCAAGCAGCATGCTCAGCGGCCACGACGGGTTCTGTTCGTTTCCAGCAGCAGTGTTTATGGCCAGCAGCAGGGGGAATGGATCGACGAAACCTCGGCCACGCTGCCAAGCGGCTTTTCCGGACGGCTAATGCTCGAGGCCGAGCGCCTTGCCAAGGGCTGCGGGCATGCGGCCAGCGTGGTGCGGTTGACGGGTATTTATGGGCCGGGCCGTGAGTCGTTCATGAACAACGTCCGGCAAGGTTATCGGGTGGCAGTCGAGCCGCCGCTGTATGGCAATCGCATCCATGTCGAGGATGCCGCTGGCCTGCTGGCATATCTGCTGCAAGCCGATGCACGCGGCGAAGCCATGGAAGACTGTTACATAGGCGTGGATGACGACCCGGCGGCCCTGGCCGACGTGGTTGACTGGCTGCGCGAACGCATGGGCGTCACCCAATGGTCGTCTGAGGTCAGCGTGCGCCGTACCGGCAGCAAGCGCTGCAGCAATGCACGTGCCCGGGCGCTGGGTTGGGTTCCGGCCTATCCGACGTTCAGGGAAGGTTATGCAGCGATTCTCGAGGGGAAGTAGGCGCTGCGGGAGCGGTTGACGGCCCGTCGCGGCCAGGGCCGCTCCCACAGGTTTGCAAACGGTCGCAATTGCGACTTTATTCCTTTTCCAGCAGCCAGCGGCGGGTGCCGGGATGGAGGTCAGGCATTTCATCGGCTTTGGCCTGATTGACGGCCTGGAGAATTTCCAGCTGGTCGCCCTGGCGCACGAAAATCCAGGGGTTGCCTTGTTTGTTCTGTTCCAGCCAGAGGCTGTCGAACTCTCCGCTCATGGCGGCGCAATCACCTGCCAGGCACAGGGCATAGCGGTCCGTGTTTGGCAGGCCTTCGATGCGACCATCGGATTGGAAGCGCACGACGGCACCTTCGCCCGGCCCTTCGGCGATTTTCCAGTCACCCCCCAGGTAGGCGGCATACAGGGCTTGTTCGAAGCTGGCGCCAGGTGGTGCTCCAGCGGGCGCGGGGTTTTTCGGGCGCTGGAAGCTTTGCTCCTGCCCGGATTCAGTGGCGGCTTGAATCAGTTCATCGTCGTCCAGGGTCAGGGATTCTTCATAGTTGCCATAGAAGTCCACTTTCCACTGATCGCCGTCGGCTTTCAATGTGCCGTCGCCCAGCTCGAAGCCGTTGCTGAAGGTGGCCTGCGCGGCCGGGACATTGACTCGCCATTCGAAATTGGGGCCATTGGCGAGCAGAGCCTGGCGTAGATTGACGCCTTTGGCGGCCGCATCGATAGCATTCTGGTTGATCCAGACACCATTGACGTCTCGGTTGGCGTGGCTGGCGCAGCCGCTCAAGAGTGCGGCCAGCAGCGATAGGGCAAGCGCGTAGCGCATAGCGGGGGTCCTTCCGGGAGGTTCAGAGGCGGCGAAGCGCGAGTGGCTTCGCCGCAGGGGCGTTACTCGAGGACCAGGATCGCGTCCATTTCGACCTGCGAACCGCGTGGCAGGGCAGCCACGCCAATGGCAGCGCGGGCAGGGTATGGCTGTTCGAAATAACGGCCCATGACTTCGTTGACCTTGGCGAAGTGGCTCAGGTCGGTCAGGAAGATGTTCAGCTTGACGATGTCCTTGAAGGAGCCGCCGGCTGCTTCAGCAACGGCTTTCAGGTTTTCGAAGACCTGGACGGTCTGGGCTTCGAAGCCTTCGACCAATTCCATGGTTTTCGGGTCCAGGGGGATTTGACCGGACATGTAGACGGTATTGCCAGCCTTGATCGCCTGGGAATAGGTGCCGATGGCAGCAGGGGCCTTGTCGCTGGTGATGACGGTCTTGGTCATGGATGACTCCTTGGAAGTGGCTGACTACGCACGCATGCGAGTGATGCGGATTACCCCGGTCAGGGCGCGTAACTTTTTGATCACGCGGGCCAGGTGCACGCGGTCGTGCACGCTGACCACCAGTTGGACCACGCTGATGCGACCATCGCGCTCGTCCATGCTGATTTTTTCGATATTGCCGTCTGCGGCGTTGACGCTGCTGGCCAACAAGGCAATCAGGCCGCGCTGGTGCTCCAGCTCGACGCGCAATTCGACATTGAATTCGCCGGTGACATCCTTGGCCCAGGACAGCTGGATGCACTTTTCATGATTGTGGCGAATTTCACTGATGTTCCGGCAGTTTTCCAGATGCACGACCATGCCCTTGCCGGCCGAAAGGTGCCCGACGATCGGGTCGCCCGGGATCGGCGTACAGCATTTGGCATAGCTGAGCACCAGGCCTTCGGTACCACGGATGGCCAGCGGGCCTTCCGGGCTGGGTAGATGTTCGCCGTCGCTGGCAAGCAGGCGCCGGGCGACCACATAGGCCATGCGGTTGCCCAGGCCGATATCTTCGAGCAGGTCTTCGATCAACTCCAGGCGGTACTCGGCGAGCATGGCGTTCACGCGCTCGGGTGGAATCTTGTCCAGGGCACTGTCGAAGCCATTGAGCACCTTGTTCAACAGGCGTTCGCCCAGGCTGATGGATTCGGAGCGCCGCTGCAGCTTTAGCGCATGGCGGATGTGTGTGCGCGCCTTGCCGGTGACCACGAAGTTGAGCCATGCCGGGTTCGGTCTCGCGCCGGGAGCACTGACGATCTCGACCGTCGAGCCACTTTGCAGAGGTTCGGACAGGGGAGCCAGGCGCCGGTTGATCCGACAGGCAATGCAGCTGTTGCCGACGTCGGTGTGTACCGCGTAGGCAAAGTCGATGGCCGTGGAGCCCTTGGGCAGCTCCATGATCCGGCCTTTGGGCGTGAAGACATAGACCTCGTCCGGGAACAGGTCGATCTTCACGCTTTCGATGAATTCCAGGGAATTGCCGGCACGTTGCTGCATTTCCAGGACACCCTTGACCCACTGGCGGGCGCGGGCATGGGTGCCCTTGGGTTGTTCGTCGTCGCTGGACTTGTACAACCAGTGAGCAGCAATGCCGTTGTTGGCCATCTCTTCCATTTCGCGGGTGCGGATCTGGATTTCGATGGGTACCCCGTGCATTCCGAACAGGGTGGTATGCAGCGATTGATAGCCGTTGGCCTTGGGAATTGCGATGTAGTCCTTGAAGCGTCCCGGCAACGGTTTGTACAGATTGTGCACGGCACCCAGCACCCGATAGCAGGTGTCGACCTTGTCGACGATGATCCGGAACGCATAGACGTCCATGATCTCGTTGAAGGCCCGACGCTTGCCGCGCATTTTCTTGTAGATGCCGTAGATGTGTTTCTGCCGGCCGCTGACTTCACCTTCGATGCCGTCGACCGCCAGACAGTGGCTGAGCGACTCTTCGATCTTGTTGACGATTTCCTTGCGGTTGCCCCGGGCACGTCTGACCGCCTGGTAAATGCGTGCCGAGCGCATCGGGTACATGGCCTTGAAACCCAGGTCTTCGAATTCCACGCGCACATTGTGCATGCCCAGGCGGTTGGCGATGGGGGCGTAGATTTCCAGGGTTTCCTTGGCGATGCGCCGGCGTTTTTCGCCGGAGAGCACTTCCAGGGTGCGCATGTTGTGCAGCCGGTCGGCCAGCTTGACCAGGATCACGCGGATATCACGCGCCATGGCCATGGCCATCTTCTGGAAGTTTTCGGCTTGTGCTTCGGCCTTGGTCTCGAAGTTCATCTGGGTCAGCTTGCTGACCCCGTCGACCAGTTCGGCGACGGTCTCGCCAAACTGCGCCGATAGCGCTTCCTTGGCGATGCCGGTGTCTTCGATGACGTCGTGCAGCATGGCAGCCATCAGGCTTTGATGATCCATGTGCATGTCGGCAAGGATATTGGCCACCGCCAGCGGGTGCGTGACGTAGGCTTCGCCGCTGCGACGGCGTTGGCCGTCGTGGGCTTGTTCGGCGTAGAAGTACGCTCGGCGAACCAGGTTGACCTGGTCTTTGCCGAGGTAGGTCGAGAGGCGATCGGCGAGGGCGTCTATGCTCGGCATGGAAATACCTCCCGCCGATGGATATGACCCTGCGCCGTACTACGTCGACCAGGCATGGACTCAGACGGCCTCGTTGGCCTCGTCCTCGAACGCGGCGAAGAGCGGTTCGTCTTCAACGATTTCAGCTTCGGCGATGGCTGCGTAGTCGATCAGGCCTTCGGCGATTTCACGCAAGGCCACAACTGTAGGCTTGTCGTTTTCCCATGCTACTTTCGGCTCTTTGCCGCCGGTAGCCAGCTGACGGGCACGCTTGGTAGAGAGCATGACCAGCTCAAAGCGGTTATCCACGTGTTCTAGACAGTCTTCAACGGTTACGCGGGCCATGGTCTTCCTCGTAGCAAATGCAGTATGCGCGCAGCCCGGATGGGCGAGCGGACTCGATAGTTTAAAAAAACACCAGCATTTAGGGAAGCGCTGATTTTGTTGGAGACTTCCCCAAGGCTCTGCAATCGGCCTTTCAGGGCGCTGATTGCAGCTTGGAAAGTTTTTTTCAGGCGAGCAACTGGCTGAGCAGGTCGTTGAAACGCTGCTGTTGCGGCTTTTGCTGTAACCGATTGGCGCGGAAAATCGCCTTCAGGTCTTCCAGGGCAACAGCGAAATCGTCGTTGATCACCAGGTAATCGTACTCGGCATAGTGGCTCATCTCGCTGACCGCTTCGCGCATCCGGCCTTCGATGATCTCGTCGCTGTCCTGGCCGCGGTTGGTCAGGCGCTGACGCAGTGCCTGCTGGGTCGGCGGCAGGATGAAAATCGAACGCGCCTCGGGCATCAGCTTGCGTACCTGCTCGGCGCCTTGCCAGTCGATTTCCAGGATCAGGTCGTAGCCATCGTCGAGCGTTTGTTGCAGGGTGCTTTGCGAAGTGCCGTACAGGTTGCCGAAGACTTCGGCCTGCTCCAGAAAATCACCGTGCTCGATCATGCGCACGAATTCGGCACGATCGACGAAGTGGTAGTTCACCCCATCGGCTTCGCCCGGACGCATGGCCCGCGTGGTGTGCGAGACAGAGACGCGAATGTTCGGCTGGGCGTCGATCAAAGCCTTGACCAGGCTGGTCTTGCCCGCGCCAGACGGGGCGGAAACGATAAACAGGGTGCCGGTGCTGTGGTTCATGTTCTTACTCAATGTTTTGCACTTGTTCACGCATCTGCTCGATCAACACCTTGAGGTTGACTGCAGACTGGGTGCTACGCGGATCGAAGGCTTTGGAGCCCAGGGTGTTTGCTTCGCGGTTGAGTTCCTGCATCAGGAAGTCCAGGCGTCGGCCTGCGGCGCCACCGGCCTTGAGAACCCGGCGTACTTCATTGATGTGAGTGCTCAGCCGGTCCAGTTCTTCGGCGACATCGCTCTTTTGCGCCAGCAGGACCATTTCCTGCTCCAGGCGTTGCGGGTCCAGCTCGGCCTGCATATCGGCAAAGCGGTCGAGGACCTTTTGCCGTTGGGTCGCCAGCATCTGCGGGACCATGACACGCAGGGTGGCGACTTCGCCGGTCATGCTGTCCAGTCGTTCGTTGATCAGGCGAGCCAGTTCGGCGCCTTCGCGGTCGCGACCGTTCTTGAGTTCTTTGAGCGCCTCGCCAAACAGGACAAGTGCTTCGTTGTTCAGGGCTTGAGGGTCGGTTGCGTCGGCCACCAGCACGCCCGGCCAGGCCAGTACTTCCAGCGGGTTGAGTGCCGCGGGTTGTTTGATCAGGCTGGCTACGGTTTCGGCGGCTGCGACAAGTTGCGCAGCACGTTCGCGATCGACCTGCAGCGGCTTGCCGGCGGTTTCCTCGGTATAGCGCAGCGTGCACTCTACCTTGCCGCGTGACAGCCCCTGGCGCAGGGCTTCGCGCACCGCGCCTTCGAGGTCGCGCAGGGCTTCGGGCAGGCGCAGGTGCGGCTCGAGGTAGCGATGATTGACCGAGCGCAACTCCCAGCTGAGGGTGCCCTGGGTACCGGCCTGCTCGACGCGGGCAAAGGCGGTCATGCTGTGCACCATGGGAAGTACCTCGCAGATGAGTGAAGGGAGCCGACAGGCCGTTGAGGCGCAGGATTGTAGCGCAGTGCGGCAGATGCACCCAATGGACTGATGTTACAAACAGTCGGGTGGGGCCTGAAAAAAACCGACGGGCGCCTTGAAGCGGCTGCTGGTGGGGAGGTATCCGACGGCTGGTCGGTCACCGGGTTTTTTTTAGATGTGCCCAGTCCGGCTCGCGGGCTCTATAATGCTGGCAGATTTTTCGTCCCAGTACAGGTACTCGCCAATGAAACGTCCAAGTGGTCGCGCTGCCGATCAGCTCCGCTCGATCCGCATCACCCGCAACTACACCAAGCATGCCGAGGGATCCGTACTGGTCGAGTTCGGAGACACCAAGGTTATTTGCACGGTCAGCGTCGAGAACGGCGTGCCGCGGTTTCTCAAGGGGCAGGGCCAGGGCTGGCTGACGGCCGAGTACGGCATGCTGCCGCGCGCCACTGGCGAGCGCAACCAGCGCGAAGCCAGCCGTGGCAAGCAAGGTGGTCGCACCCTCGAAATCCAGCGCCTGATCGGCCGCTCCCTGCGCGCTGCGCTGGACATGAGCAAGCTTGGCGACATCACCCTGTACGTTGACTGCGACGTGATTCAGGCGGACGGCGGTACTCGCACCGCTTCGATTACCGGCGCCATGGTCGCGCTGGTCGATGCACTGAAAGTGGTCAAGAAGCGTGGTGGCCTGAAGGCCGGCGACCCGCTCAAGCAAATGATCGCCGCCGTTTCGGTGGGCATGTACCAGGGCGAGCCGGTCCTGGACCTGGACTACCTGGAAGACTCTGCCGCCGAAACCGACCTCAACGTGGTCATGACCAGCACCGGTGGTTTCATCGAAGTGCAGGGTACCGCCGAAGGTGCTCCGTTCCAGCCTGAAGAGCTCAATGCCATGCTGGATCTGGCGAAAAAAGGCATGCGCGACATCTTCGAGATGCAGAACGCCACGCTGGCTGACTGATTCGACATCGCCAGGGATCGCCCCATGACTGACGAACTGCTGCCCACGCCGAGCGCCGAAGCGCGCCAGTGGGCCATGTTTTGCCATCTCGCGGCATTTTGCGGGCTGGTGTTTCCCTTCGGCAGCTTGCTGGGGCCGTTGATCATGTGGCAGTGGAAGAAGGATCTCGATCTCTTCGTCGATGCCCAGGGCAAGGAAGCGCTGAACTTTCAGATTACGGTAGCCATCGTTTCGATGATCTGCTTCGTGCTGATGTTCGTGCTTGTCGGGTTCGCTCTGTTCGGCCTGGTGGTGATCGCAGCGGCAATATTGACCATCATTGCGGCCATCAAGGCCAATGAAGGGCACCCGTACCGCTATCCGTTCACCTGGCGGTTGATCAAATAACGCCCTTCTCTGCACCTACAAAAAAGCCGACCTTGAGTCGGCTTTTTTGCGTCTGGCTGCAGCCTAGATGGTCAGCGTCCAGTCATAGTCCACGATCAGCGGAGCATGCTGGGAAAACCGTGGCTGACGCGGCAGGCGTGCACTGCGTACGAAGCGACGCAGCCCAGGGGTCAGCAGCTGGTAGTCGAAACGCCAGCCCAGGTTGAGCATCTCGGCCTGCTCGTTGTCCGGCCACCAGCTGTACTGATCGCCTTCACGATTGACTTCGCGCAGGGCATCGACATAACCCATGTTGCCGACAATCTCGTCCATCCAGGCCCGTTCCGGCGCCAGGAAGCCCGGAGACTGCTGGCTGTCGCGCCAGTTCTTGATGTCGAGCTTCTGCTGCGCCACATACAGGGAGCCGCAGTAGATGTACTCGCGACGTTTACGCCGTTGTTTGTCCAGATAACGGGCGAAGTCGTCCATTAGCTTGAACTTTTGATTCAAGTCTTCATCGCCGTTCTGCCCTGATGGAAGCAGCAAGGTCGCGATGCTGACCTTGTCGAAGTCGGCCTGCAGGTAGCGCCCGTAGCGGTCGGCTGTCTCGAAGCCCAGGCCGCTGATAACTGCCTTCGGTTGCAGCCGCGAGTAAAGTGCCACGCCGCCTTGGGCGGGAACTTCGGCATCGCAGGCATAAAGGAAGTAGCCATCCAGTTGGAAGGCTGGGTCGTCCAGTTCAAAGGCAGAGGCGCGGGTGTCCTGCAGGCAGATGACGTCGGCATTCTGGGCTTGCAGCCAACTGAGCAAACCACGCTCGACTGCAGCCTGAATACCATTAACGTTCACACTGATGATCCGCATAAATGGCCCCAAAAATCTCGTGCGTGTATGATACCCGAGCTCCACCCAATTAGCTAAATCCGTGGTATTCGGGACTTTTTCATGCAGCCGTATCAGCGCGACTTCATTCGTTTTGCCATCGATCGTGGGGTTCTGCGCTTCGGTGAATTCACTCTGAAATCGGGGCGTACAAGCCCGTATTTCTTCAATGCCGGCCTGTTCAACACCGGTTCTGCCCTGGCGCAACTGGGTCGATTCTACGCGGCGGCCATCGTCGAGAGCGGTATTTCCTTCGATGTGCTGTTCGGCCCGGCCTACAAGGGTATCCCCCTGGCGGCCGCAACGGCGGTAGCCCTGGCCGAGCATCATCAGCTCGATGTGCCGTGGTGCTTCAACCGCAAGGAAGCCAAGGCCCACGGCGAGGGCGGCAGCCTGGTGGGCTCGCCCCTGACGGGTGACGTACTGATCATCGACGACGTGATCACCGCCGGTACCGCGATCCGCGAAGTCATGCAGATCATCGAAGGCCAGAAAGCCAAGGCCGCCGGGGTTTTGATTGCCCTGAACCGCCAGGAACGTGGCAATGGCGAACTGTCGGCGATCCAGGAAGTGGAGCGTGATTTTGGTATTCCAGTGGTCAGCATCGTTTCGCTGACCCAGGTGCTGCAGTTCCTGGCCGATGACCCTCAGCTCAAGCAGCACTTGCCTGCGGTTGAGGCTTATCGGGCTCAGTACGGTATCTGAGCCATAACTGCCCCATAAAAGGCCCTGCATTGCAGGGCCTTTTATCTTGTTCCCACGCTCTGCGTGGAATACCCCCGGCGACGCTGGAGCGTCTGGCACGGCATTCCCAAGTAGCGTGGGAACGAGAAACGCGTTAGCTACTGCTGCTCAGAGGCTTCTTCCAAGGCATCAGCATCGATCAAAAAGTCCCGTGTTCACCATATGCTTATATTTTTCTAAGTTTCTCAGGTAAGTAACGTAGTCCACAAATCGAAAGGATAATAAAGCAGGAAGTTGTAGCTATCCTGGCAGCCATAACTCCTACATCTATAAATTGGATAGCTATCCACATCATAATCACTGTATGAAAGCCAGCGCACGCAATAATCAATAGATATATGTGCATGGATGACAATAATTTTGTCATCGTCAATAATAAAAATGATTTTTTTGGGAGGGAGATAGTTTGGTTTTTTTCAATTTGCACAGATATTGATCCTGGATGGGTTTGATTTCGTGAAAACCATCGTCTTCTTTCCCAAGGGGTAGGAATTGAGAAGCTGTAAGCAAAAAGCATAAAAAAAGAAAGCCATCCGATGACTGAGTTATCCTTTTCACCTACGAGAGGAATATTTCTTGTGTTGATAAAGTCCATATGGATAAACATGAAGATAAAATTATATGCCGTCACACCCCAGAATTTAGCAATAGAAAATCTACTGCCAGAAAATGCGAATCTAGCCCAAAATGAAGGTAGGTAAAACAGGATGCTGAAAAATGTAAAACCCGTATAGAAAAAGACATCTGTCATTGTTCATTTTCCCATTTTTCGCGCATTCCATTTGCTGTGATCGCGTCAGCGGTTCTGTCAAATAGGATGGCCCCTGCAGAAGTTTTTTTGTATGCTCTTTCATAGTCTGTTCGGACATGTCTAAATAGACGCCATGCATCTGGTTTTAATAACAATCTGCCGGCAACATATGCGGACATCCCCAAATCAAATGCTCCATAAGCCATATTCCCTTCAAATTCATCGCCCCCCATCCACTTGGATATACTGTGATAGGCTTTTCTTACCGGACCCTGTGTGTCTGATCGGCCTTTCAATAGGTTTCGTCCATTTTCATAAATATTGTTGGCGCCATGAGTCATCAGAAGGGAGCCAGGGAAAATACACAGCGTGCCGGCTGAGCCATAACACATACCTGCACCTAGTCCGAATTGAAGCACTCCAGCGATTACGCCAACGCCTTTTTGAGTAACTTCCCAGGACTGGCTCAGTAGGTGGTTCTGTTCGTTCTTTATTTCCTTCAGACCCTGCTCAGGACTTTTTTTGCCCTGCTCAACGTCATTTACAATGCTTCTCGCGTAATAAGAAACCTCACGGTTGAATTGTAAGCGCAGCGTGCCATCTTTAATGTGTCGAGCACCTAATGTGCAGGCTTGATTTGCCAAATAACTCGCAGCATGGCTTACTTTCCAAAAATCACAACTGCTTGGTTTGCTATTATTTTTTAACTGTCCCATTCGTCACCTCTCCATGAACTGTACCCGCTGGTTGCTGCCAGGTGGTGTGTCCAGGCGATATCGCGATAGCGAATGGCAACGTGTTCTTGAGGTTCGGCATCATTTTGAAAAATCACATGGGGCATATCAACCGTCAGGTCCGCAATAATCCCGCCACTAATCTCTACTGTGTAAAACTTCTCTTGAACGCCAAATGAAGAAACCCGATAGAAACTAATCGTACAGTTTATTTCTTCTCTATTTGAGAGCGCTTGAGCTAGCAAAGGAGATGATTTATCAACATTTTTTGTGATGATAATCGGGTTGTGTGTGGGTCTATGAACATTTCCAATATTGGCCATGTTGTGGCTGTAAGACAGCACCATGATTTCGTCGGCATGCCCCGGCTGACACTTGTTGCCAATAGAATCCTGGGTTGAGCAGCCCGCTGAAATAAGCCCTTGAGCCTTGCCCTTGATGGTCATGTAACCGTGGTTAGCCATAAGTGCCACTCCTTGTCGTCAGAGTGAGCAGTCTGGTACAAGGGGGTCAGACGTTCTGTAGGCAGGTTCCGAATGTTCTTGCGAATGGTCTGGTTAGGTGTGAAGCGCCATAAAAAAGGCCCTGCATATGCAGGGCCTTTTTTGTATTGCCAGTGATTAGTGACGCTTGCGATTGCTGATCAGTGTACCAACACCGGTATCGGTGAAGATCTCCAGCAGTACCGCATTGGGTACGCGACCGTCGATAATGTGCGAGGTGGTCACGCCGCCTTGAACCGCTTCCAGCGCGCAACGAATCTTGGGCAGCATGCCGCCGTAGATGGTGCCGTCGGCGATCAGCTCGTTGACCTGCTCGGTGGTCAGGCCGGTCAGGACCTTGCCGGTCTTGTCCATCAGGCCGGCAATGTTGGTCAGCAGCATGAGCTTCTCGGCTTTCAGTGCTTCGGCAACCTTGCCCGCCACCAGGTCGGCGTTGATGTTGTACGACTCGCCATTGGCGCCGACTCCGATCGGTGCGATCACCGGAATGAAATCACCCTTGACCAGCATGTTCAGCAGGTCGGTGTTGATCCCGACCACTTCGCCGACATGGCCGATATCGATGATTTCCGGGGTGGTCATTTCCGGGGTCTGGCGGGTGACAGTGAGCTTTTTCGCGCGAATCAGCTCGGCGTCCTTGCCGGTCAGGCCGATGGCGCTGCCGCCATGACGGTTGATCAGGTTGACGATGTCCTTGTTCACCTGGCCGCCGAGGACCATCTCCACCACGTCCATGGTCTGCGCGTCAGTCACGCGCATGCCGTCGATGAAGTGGCTCTCGATTGACAGGCGCTTGAGCAGATCGCCGATTTGTGGGCCGCCGCCGTGGACGACCACGGGGTTGATCCCGACTGCCTTCATCAGCACGACATCGCGGGCGAAGCCGGTCTTGAGCTCCTCGCTCTCCATAGCGTTGCCGCCGTATTTGATCACCAGCGTCTTGCCGACGAAGCGACGGATGTAGGGCAGCGCTTCGGACAAAACCTTGGCGACATTGGTGGCGGCATCACGTTCGAGGGTCATGCAGGGCTCCAGAGGAACAGGTAGTCGATCAATCAGAACGGTAGTTCGAGGTCAGGGGCAACAGTTTTGAGCTGGGCGTGAAAGACGTCCTTGATGCGTTGCAGCTCGTCCTCGGTATCGGCCTCGAAGCGCAGTACCAGTACCGGTGTGGTATTGGAGGCGCGAACCAGGCCCCAGCCATGGGGATAGTCGACCCGCACACCATCGATGGTGGTCAGTTCGGCTTCGCCCCACTGAGCATCTTTTTGCAACGCATCAATGATGCTGAATTTGCTCTCGTCGGTCACATCAATATTGATTTCCGGCGTAGAAATATCGTTCGGGAAGCTGGCGAACAGCTCTTCGGCGCAGCTTTCTTCCTTGCTGAGGATTTCCAGCAGGCGCGCGGCGCTGTAAATGCCGTCGTCGAAACCGTACCAGCGCTCCTTGATGAAGATATGACCGCTCATTTCGCCTGCGAGCAGGGCGCCGGTTTCCTTCATTTTCTTTTTGATCAACGAATGACCGGTCTTCCACATTAGTGGACGGCCACCGTATTCTTTGATCAATGGGGTCAGGCGGCGGGTGCATTTTACGTCGAAAATGATCTGCGCATCGGGGTTGCGCTCTACCACGTCCCTGGCGAACAGCATCAACAGCCGGTCCGGGTAGACAATGCTGCCGGTATTGGTCACTACGCCGACGCGGTCGCCGTCGCCATCGAAGGCCAGCCCCAGGTCGGCACCGGTTTCCTTGACCTTGGCGATCAGGTCTACCAGGTTTTCCGGCTTGCCCGGATCCGGGTGGTGGTTGGGGAAGTTGCCATCGACATCACAAAACAGCGGGAAGACTTCGCAGCCCAGCGCTTCGATCAGTTGCGGGGCGATGACCCCGGCGGCGCCGTTGCCGCAGTCGACTACGACCTTGAGCTTCTTCGCAAGCTTGATGTCATCGCGAATTTGCGCGAAGTAACGCTCGAGGATCTCGACCTTCTCGATACTGCCCTGGCCGCTGCTCAGGTCGTTGTTCTTGAGGCGGGTGTGCAGGGCCTGGATCTGTTCGTTGGCCAGGGTATCGCCGGCAATGACGATCTTGAAACCGTTGTAGTTGGACGGATTGTGGCTGCCGGTCAGCATGACCCCGGATTTGCCGGCCAAAACGTTGGCGGCGTAGTACAGCGCGGGGGTCGGAACCAGGCCAACGTCGCTGACGTGGCAGCCGGCATCGGCCAGGCCCTGGATCAACCGCTCTACCAACACCGGCCCGGACAGGCGGCCATCGCGACCCACGGAGACGTTCGGCTCGCCCTGGGACAAGCTTTGTGCACCAATGGCGCGGCCGATCCAGTAGGCGGTTTCGGCATGCAGGGTGTCGCCGAAGATGCCGCGAATGTCATAGGCGCGGAAGATGCTCTCGGGAAGCTGGGGTACCGCGTGTGCCATGCTGGTCATAACTGTGGGGTGCTCCAATCTCAGGAATTTCTGGTCTTAGCCAATGGTTTCGATATCGAGGGCCTTGCAGGTCGGGCGAAATTGCAGCGCAAATCGTGCCAGGCATCGCCGTCACACAGGCGCTGGACCGCTGGAACTGAACGCTTTGACGGTAATTGCACCAGAGAGTTCGTGAATCAGGCGGCCCAGTCGTCAGCGCTGCCGTTCAGGCAACGCTGAAATCGACTCCGGTGCCGCGCAATACTCCAGCGTAGTCAATGGCTGCCAGAGTGCCCGAAACCACCAACACCGCGCTGGCTTTCGTCGAAGGTTTCGACGATATCGAAATGGGCCTGTACCACCGGTACCAGCACCAATTGCGCAATGCGTTCGCCGACGGCGATGTTGAAGGCAGTCTGGCCGCGGTTCCAGCACGAGACCATCAGTTCGCCCTGGTAGTCGGAGTCGATCAGGCCGACCAGGTTGCCCAGTACGATGCCGTGCTTATGGCCAAGACCCGAGCGCGGCAGGATCATTGCGGCCAGGCCGGGGTCGCCGATATAGACCGACAGGCCGGTTGGAATCAGCAAGGTCTGGCCAGGCTCCAGGACGGTGTCTTCCTTGAGCATCGCACGCAGGTCGAGGCCGGCCGAGCCGGGCGTGGCGTACTGTGGCAGCGGGAATTCGTTGCCGATGCGTGGGTCGAGGATTTTGGCTTGTAGAGCATGCATGCGTGTTTAAACCTGGTTAAGACGGTCGGCGATGAAAGAGATCAGCTGGCGGGCAATCTTGCTCTTGCTGGTCTGGGCGAAGAGAGTTTCGTGCAACTCCCGGTCAATCACGCTGCAGGCGTTTTCCTCGCTGTTGAAGCCGATGCTGGGGTTGGCCACATCGTTGGCAACGATCAGGTCGAGGTTTTTGTCTTTCAACTTGCGTGCAGCGTAGTCGAGCAAATGTTCGGTTTCGGCGGCAAAACCGACGCTGAAGGGACGATCCGGTCGGGTGGCGATGGTCGCCAGAATGTCCGGGTTGCGCACCATCTGCAGTAGCAGGCCGTCGCCGCTCGTAGGGTCTTTCTTTAGTTTTTGTGGTGCAACGACTTCTGGGCGGTAGTCAGCAACGGCTGCCGAGGCGATGAAAAGGTCGCACGGGATCGCTGCTTCACAGGCAGCGAGCATGTCGCGGGCACTGACCACGTCGATGCGCGTGACCCGGTCGGGTGTCGCCAAATGCACGGGGCCGGTGATCAGTGTCACGCGGGCACCGGCCTCGACAGCGGCCTCGGCCAGGGCAAAGCCCATTTTGCCGGAGCTGTGGTTGGTGATGTAACGCACCGGGTCGATGTTTTCCTGGGTGGGGCCGGCGGTGATCAGCACGTGCTTGCCGGTCAGCGATTGACGCTGGAAGCATTCGGCGGCACAGAGAGCCAGGTCGGTCGCTTCGAGCATGCGGCCCAGGCCCACGTCGCCACAGGCCTGGCTTCCGGATGCGGGACCGAAGATCTTCAGGTCGCGGCTTTGCAACAGTTCCAGGTTTGCCTGGGTCGCGGGGTCGCGCCACATGGCCTGGTTCATGGCCGGCGCCAGGGCGACCGTGGCATCGGTGGCCAGTACCAGCGTGGTCAGCAGATCATTGGCGATGCCTTGGGCCAGGCGCGCGATCAGGTCGGCGGTGGCAGGGGCGATCAGTATCAGGTCGGCCCACTTGGCCAGTTCGATATGGCCCATTGCGGCCTCGGCGGCCGGGTCGAGCAAGTCCATATGGACGGGGTGTCCGGACAAGGCCTGCATGGTCAGAGGGGTGATGAATTCACTGCCGCCACGGGTCATGACCACGCGCACTTCGGCACCGTGCTCCAGGAGCCGGCGAACCAGTTCGGCGCTCTTGTAGGCGGCAATGCCGCCGCCGACGCCGAGAACGATGCGTTTCCGATACAGCCGCTGCATAGGCCTGCCTTTTGTTCAGTGATTGCACAACGACGACGCCGCCTCCCAGGCCGGATCACCGCAAAAAAATGATGGGCTAAGATAGCACAGCGACCGCACTGGAACAGCGGCGCCCACGCACACACGGAGGTGTTATGAGTATTCGCGATTGGCCTGCCGCGGAACGCCCGCGGGAGAAACTTTTGGAGCAGGGTCCTGCCAGCCTGTCCGATGCCGAGTTGCTGGCAATCTTTCTGCGTACCGGCGTCAGTGGCCGTAGTGCCGTCGACCTGGCGCGACATCTGCTGAACAAGTTCGCAAGCCTGCGGGCACTGCTCGAGGCCGATCAAGTCAGCTTCAGTCAGGAGCTTGGCCTGGGGCCAGCCAAGTACGCACAACTGCAGGCCGTGCTGGAAATGGCCCGGCGTCACCTGGCCGAACGCTTGCGGCGTGACTCTGCCCTGGAAAGCCCTCAGGCTGTGCGCGATTACCTCAAGGCGCAGTTGCGCCATGAGCTGCACGAAGTGTTTGGCTGCCTGTTCCTGGACAGCAAGCACCGTGTGCTGGGCTTCGAGGCCCTGTTTCGCGGCTCGATCGACAGTGCCAGTGTCTACCCGCGACAGGTGATCAAGCGCGCCCTGGCCCACAACGCGGCCGCGCTGATTCTTTGTCACAACCATCCTTCCGGCGTTGCCGAGCCAAGTCAGGCCGACCGTGTACTGACCCGGCGCCTCAAGGAGGCGCTGGCGCTGATCGACGTCAGGGTGCTCGATCACTTCATCATTGGAGAGGGAGAACCCCTATCGATGGCCGAGTACGGCTGGCTTTAGGTTCAGGGCGATACGCTGACCCTGGAAAAGTCCTGGCGCCCGAACGGACTGGCCTGATAGCCCTGGACTTCCTTGCGGGTCAGCGCGAAAGCCGTCGGGTGCGCCAATGGCAGCCAGAGCGCCTGCTGCTGGATTTGCGCCTGGGCCTGCTGGTACAGCTTGCTGCGAACACCTTGCTCACTGGTGGTTTTGCCGGCACTGATCAGCTTGTCCAGGCCCTGATCGCAGTAACGGGCGAAATTGGTGCCCGACTGCACGGCCGGGCAGGAAAATTGCGGGGTCAGGAAGTTGTCCGGGTCGCCGTTGTCGCCGGCCCAGCCCATGAACAGCAGATCATGTTCGCCGGCCTTGGCGCGGCGAATCAGCTCGCCCCATTCGATCACGCGGATCTCGGCCTTGATGCCGACCTGGGCCAGGTCGGCCTGGAGCAATTGCGCGCCCAGGCTTGGGTTCGGATTGAGCAGGCTGCCCGCAGGGCGGGTCCAGATCGTCGTGGCAAAGCCATCCTTCAGGCCTGCCTTGGCCAGCAGCTCGCGGGCCTTGGGCGGGTCATGGGCATAGCCCGGCAGGTCCTTGGCATAGCTCCAGGTGCTGGGCGGGTAGGGGCCATTGGCGGATGTGGCGGTTCCCTCGAATACGGCCTTGAGGTAATTGTTTTTGTCGAAGGCCAGGTTAATGGCCTGGCGGACTTCGGGTTTGTCCAGTGGCGGATGCTGGGTGTTGATGGCGAGAAATGCCGTCATGAACGCATCGGCTTTTTCGATTTTGAGCGCCGGATCCTGGCTTGCTGCGGTGATATCCAGCGGTTTGGGCGACAGTGCGATCTGGCATTCGTTGCGCCGAAGCTTCTGCAGGCGAACGTTGGCATCGGGCGTGATGGCAAAGATCAGCGGATCGACAGCGGGCTTTCCGGCAAAGTAGTCCGGGTTGGCGCGATAACGAATGCTCGCATCCTTCTGGAAGCGGTTGAAAACGAAGGGGCCGGTGCCGATCGGCTGGCTGTTGAGCTTCTGCGGTGTGCCGGCCCGAAATAACTTGTCGGCGTATTCGGCCGAATAGATCGAGGCAAAGCCCATGCTCAGGGTGGCGAGGAAGGTCGAATCCGGGTGATCCAGTAAAAAGCGCACAGTCAGTGGGTCCGGCGCGTCGATCTGTTTGATCAGGCTGGGCAATTGCATCGACTGGGCATGCGGGAAGCCGCTTTGGGCAATCTTGTGCCAGGGGTTGGCCGGGTAGAGCATGCGCTGGAAGCTGAACACGACGTCCTCGGCATTGAGGGTACGGGTTGGCTTGAAGTAGTCGGTGGTATGGAACTTGACCCCCGGGTGCAGTTTGAACTGGTAGGTCAGGCCATCGGCGGAAACCTCCCAGCTGTCCGCCAGGCTGGGTGTGAGCTTGCCCTGGCGTGCATCGAAATCGAGCAGGCGGTTCATCAGCACGTCGGCCGAGGCGTTAGTGGTTGTCAGCGAGTTATACTGGACCACGTCGAAGCCTTCCGGGCTTGCCTCGGTGCAGATACTCAATGCCGCGGCCTGGGCCAGCAAAGGGCTGAAAAGTGGGGCGAGCAACAGCGGCAAAATCGCAAGACGCATAGTTATGTTCCTTGGCTGATCGATTACCATCTGCCAGTGCAGTCTGGAAAAGTCCTACCCTAGTGGGCTGAACCGGAAATGGCCATTCAATTTTTGCTGGCCATTGCGACGAGCGGTTGTCCGGCCTGCCAGCCCGTAGCAGCTATGCTTACGGTCTGATTTCAGGCCTTGGCGGCAATTGAAAATGCATCTGCTGTTGTTGCATTGTGGTCTTTCTGGTATAAAGCAGCGCTCTTTTCTAGGGGCCCGGTTCCTTGCATTTGCAGGTGTAGCTGGTAAGACCCTAAAGAAACGCGGCGCCTGGCGCCAAATGACTGAGAGATTAAGCGGCCAACCCATGCCGGGTTGGGCATGTGGTTTTAGAGGGCTGAGGCATGTCGAGAGTCTGTCAAGTTACCGGTAAGGGTCCGGTGACTGGGAATAACATTTCCCACGCAAACAACAAAACCCGTCGTCGTTTCCTGCCGAACCTGCAGCATCACCGCTTCTGGGTCGAGTCCGAGAAGCGTTTTGTGCGTCTGCGCGTATCTGCCAAAGGCATGCGTATCATCGACAAGCGCGGCATTGATGTCGTGCTGGCCGAAATTCGCCAAAATGGCGCTAAGGTTTAAGGGAGAGAATCATGCGTGAATTGATCCGTCTGGTGTCGACCGCCAATACTGGCCACTTCTACACCACCGATAAGAACAAGCGCACCACTCCGGACAAAATCGAAATCAAAAAATTCGATCCGGTTGTTCGCAAGCACGTGATCTACAAGGAAGCCAAGATCAAGTAATTGATCGGCTGACGAAAAAAAGGCCCGTATCTCAGGATACGGGCTTTTTTTCGCGTGGAGATTTATCGTTCGGCAAAGGCTTCAAACGAAGTCAACAGTCTCAATGACCCCCGCGTTCATCCGAAATTGAACGACTTTATGGTGCTCTCATCATTTGCAATGATGTGGATTCGATTGAGGTCGAGCTCTTTGGTCGAAACCTCATTCGGGCCGACCACGCGGGTACGACCGGTCAGTTCGGTAATGTAGGCTTTGACGCTGAATACGTAGGGGCTGCCGATCAGATGCTGGATTTTCTGGAGGACGTCATCATTTGTCATGGTTTGGATTCCTTTCATTGATTGAAGTGTCCTGAAGGACAGCCTCATCCTGCAGTCCGTCTGCCCGCCCCTTGCGGTATATATTTATCGCTTCTGTTCGAACATCACGTAAATCTTGCGGCAAGGCTCCAGCACTTCCCAGGTGCCCTTGAAGCCTGCAGGGATCACGAAACGGTCCCCGGCGCGCAGTGTCTTGGCCTGACCTTCACTGTCGCGTAGCACCGATACACCGTGGATGATCTCGCAATACTCATGCTCGGTGTATTCCACCTTCCAATGACCCACCGCGCCTTCCCAGACGCCGGCCCCAAACTGGCCGCATGGGCTTTCGTAGTGGTTGTACAGCGTATGTTCGGGGTTGCCTTTGATTAGCCTTTCGGGAGCAGGGCGGTAGTGCTCGGCCTTGGTCGTGGCCTGGCTGAAGTCGACGATCTGTTTGATGCTCATATGCTGGTCCCCGGTTTTTGTTGAATAAAACACACATGACTAGGCTTTTGTTGGTGTTGTGTCAAATATATTGAAAATTCGGGTGCCGGTGGTTTAGGGTGGTGAGTACCGTAGGCCCATGTTCGGCCCGGCAGAATTTTCGACAAGACCCATGAACCTTTCGTGCGGCCTTGTAAATCAACAAGAGGAGGAGATTCGTATGGCCACCCTGACTCGTGCTGACTGGGAACAACGTGCCCAGGACCTGAAGATCGAAGGCCGCGCCTTCATCAACGGCGAATATACCGCTGCAGTGTCGAATGCGACGTTCGAGTGCATCAGCCCGGTCGACGGGCGCCTCCTGGCGCATATCGCCAGTTGCGATGCTGCCGACGCCCAGCGCGCCGTGGAAAATGCCCGCTCTACTTTCAACGCCGGCGTCTGGTCGCGCCTGGCGCCAGCCAAGCGCAAGGCGACCATGATCCGTTTTGCCGGCCTGCTCAAGCAGAACGCCGAGGAACTGGCGCTGCTGGAAACCCTGGACATGGGCAAGCCCATCAGCGACTCGCTGACCATCGACGTCCCGGGCGCCGCGCAAGCGCTGAGCTGGAGCGGCGAGGCCATCGACAAGATTTACGACGAAGTCGCCGCCACCCCGCATGACCAGCTCGGCCTGGTCACGCGCGAGCCGGTCGGCGTGGTCGCCGCCATCGTGCCGTGGAACTTCCCGCTGATGATGGCCTGCTGGAAGCTGGGCCCGGCGCTGTCGACCGGTAACTCGGTGATCCTCAAGCCTTCGGAAAAATCCCCGCTGACCGCCATCCGCATTGCCCAGCTGGCCGTCGAGGCCGGCATTCCGGCGGGCGTGCTGAACGTGCTGCCAGGCTATGGCCACACCGTCGGCAAGGCCCTGGCCCTGCACATGGACGTCGATACCCTGGTGTTCACCGGCTCGACCAAAATCGCCAAGCAGCTGATGATCTATGCCGGTGAGTCGAACATGAAGCGCGTCTGGCTGGAAGCCGGCGGCAAGAGCCCGAACATCGTCTTCGCCGATGCGGCGGATCTGCAGGTGGCGGCCGAGTCGGCGGCCGGCGCGATTGCCTTCAACCAGGGCGAAGTCTGCACCGCCGGCTCGCGTCTGCTGGTGGAACGTTCGATCAAGGACAAGTTCCTGCCGATGGTGCTCGAGGCACTCAAGGGCTGGAAGCCGGGCAACCCGCTGGACCCGGCAACCAACGTCGGTGCGCTGGTCGATACCCAGCAGATGAACAGCGTGCTGTCGTACATCGAGGCCGGTCAAAACGATGGCGCCAAGCTGCTGGTAGGCGGCAAGCGCACCCTGCAGGAAACCGGTGGCACCTATGTCGAACCAACGATTTTCGACGGTGTCAGCAATGCCATGAAGATCGCCCAGGAAGAGATTTTTGGCCCGGTGCTGTCGGTGATCACCTTCGACACCGTGGAAGAAGCCATCGCCATCGCCAACGACACCCCCTACGGGCTGGCTGCGGCCGTGTGGACCGCCGACCTCTCCAAGGGCCACCTGACCGCCAAGGCCCTGCGGGCCGGCAGCGTCTGGATCAACCAGTACGACGGCGGCGACATGACCGCACCGTTCGGCGGCTTCAAGCAATCGGGCAACGGTCGCGACAAGTCGCTGCATGCGTTCGACAAGTACACCGAGCTCAAAGCTACCTGGATCAAGCTGTAAGCCTTTCGGGCGTTGCCGCCAGGGCAGCGTCCGGCTATTGATCCTGACGCACGGCCGGGCTTGCCTTAGCGCAAGTCCGGCTGTGTTGTTTTGGGCAGGGTTTTCCACAGGAGCGTGGACATGCGTTGGGGTACCTATTTCGCCGTGCTCACTGCTGTCCTGAGCGTCGGCCTGGCGCTGGGCGTGAGCATGCCGCTGGTCTCGTTGCGGCTGGAAAGCTGGGGCCATGGGTCCTTTGCCATCGGTGTGATGGCGGCCATGCCGGCCTTTGGTGTCCTGATCGGCGCCCATGTTTCCAGTCGGCTGGCCGCGCATTTTGGCACGCCAGGGCTGATGCGCCTGTGTCTCTGGGCCGGGGCGCTCTCCATTGGTCTGCTGGCGCTGCTGCCCAGTTACCCCTTGTGGCTGGTGCTGCGATTGCTGATTGGCGTGATCCTCACCATCGTATTCATCCTCGGTGAGAGCTGGATCAACCAACTCGTGGTCGAACACTGGCGTGGGCGACTGGTGGCACTTTATGGCAGCTCTTACGCCTTGAGCCAGTTGGCGGGGCCCTTGTTGCTGGGGGCCTTGGGCGCCGAGGATGACTTCGGCTTCTGGGTCGGCGCCGGTTTGCTGGTGCTCTCGCCCTTCCTGCTGCTGGGGCGCGACGGGGCACCGAGCGCCGAAGCCTGCAGCGTCACATTGGGCGACCTGGCTGGTTTTTGCCGCAAGCTCCCGGTGATTGCATGGGCCATCGCACTGTTCGCAGCGTTCGAAGCGATGATCCTGACTTTGTTGCCGATTTATTGCCTGCGCCAGGGTTTCAGCACCGAAGTGGCGCTTTACATGGTCAGTACCGTGGTGATCGGCGATGCCTTGCTGCAGCTGCCGATTGGCGCACTGGCCGACCGCATGTCCCGGCGCACGCTGTTCTCTGGCTGTGCGCTGGCATTGTTGCTGTCCAGCCTGGCGATTCCATTGCTGCTGCATAACCCGTTGATCTGGCCATTGTGGGTGCTGTTCGGGGCCAGTGCCGGTGGTCTGTTTACCTTGTCTCTGGTGCTGATCGGCGAACGCTATCGCGATGACGCGTTGGTGCGCGCCAATGCCCATGTCGCGCAACTCTGGGGTATTGGTTGCCTTATCGGGCCGTTGGCGGCCGGCGCGGGTAGCCAGTGGGTCAGCGGCCATGCCTTGCCGTTGTTCATGGCGGCCGGCGCGCTCGGACTGGTGTTGCTGGCTCGGCGACACAACGCGTTTGAAGCACCGGCCGCGGTCTAGTGCATTTTCTCCGGGCCCACGGCTTTGGTGATCCAGGCATTGAAGCGGCGCCACAGGTCGCCGGGTTCGGTGTTGTCGATGTCGCTACGGGTGTAGTTTTTTGACCCCGAGGGCCGGTTAAAAGTTACGGCTCAGTTCTCCAGTTCGGCCAGCAAGCGAATGGCGGTGGCGCCAACCTTGCGCACCGCTCGCTCGATTTCATCTGTCGTTCTGGAGGCAAAGTTCATGCGCAGGCAGTTACGGTACTTGCCCGATGCCGAGAAAATGCAGCCCACGGCAATCTGCACGCCCTGACCCAGTAAAGCCCGGTTCAAGCGCAGCGTGTCGAAACTTTCCGGTAGTTCGACCCAGAGCATGAAGCCGCCCTGGGGGCGGCTGGCGCGGGTTCCGGCCGGAAAGTAGCGGGTTACCCAGTCGATCATTAGGTCGCGGTTGCGCTGGTATTGGCTGCGCATGCGGCGCAGGTGGGGCTCATAGTGGCCGCCCTTGATAAAGTCGGCGATTGCCAACTGCGGCTGGGTCGCAGTGCAGCCGGTGCTGATGTATTTCATGTGCAGCACGCGCTCCAGGTAGCGCCCGGGGGCTACCCAGCCGATACGCAGGCCGGGGGCGATCGTCTTCGAGAAGGAACTGCAGAGCAGGACGCGCCCGTCTTCATCGAAGGACTTGATGGTGCGCGGTCGCGGGTAGGTGTAGGCCAGGTCGCCATACACATCGTCTTCGATGATTGCCACGTCGAAGCGTTGGGCCAGGGTCAGCAGGGCGCGCTTGCGTGCTTCGGGCATGATGTAGCCCAGCGGGTTGTTGCAGTTGGGGGTCAGCTGGATGGCCTTGATCGGCCACTGCTCCAGCGCCAGCTCAAGGGCTTCCAGGCTGATGCCGGTAATCGGGTCGGTGGGGATTTCCAGGGCTTTCATGCCCAGACCCTTGAGCGTCTGCATGGCCCCGTGAAAGCTCGGGGAGTCCACCGCGACGATGTCTCCCGGCTCGCAGACCGCGCGAATGCTGGCCGACAACGCTTCATGACAGCCGGTAGTGATCACCAGGTCGCTCGCCGTCAACTGGCAGCCGGAGTCCAGCAGCAGGCGCGCCACTTGTTCGCGCAGGGCTTCGGTGCCGTAGATGGTGTCGTAATACAGCCCCGGCATGTCCTGGCGGCGGCTCAGGCGGGCCAGGCTGCGCAGCAAGGGCTTGAGCGTCGGGCTGTCGATATCGGGCATGCCACGGCCCAGTTGCACTACGTCCTTGCGCGGGACACTGCGCAACAGTTCGACCACGTGATCCCACTGCGAGATTTCTACCGGTCGCTGGGTGGGGCGGCCGACGGCTGGAAGCGCCGGGAGTGTCCGGCCACTGGATACGAAGTACCCGGATTTGGGTCTGGGTGCCGCCAGGCCATTGTCCTCGAGCAGGCGATACGCCTGTTGTACGGTGCTCAGGCTGACCCCGTGCTCGGCACTCAGGGCGCGCACCGAAGGCAGGCGGTCGCCGGGTCGATAAAAGCCCTGCTCGATGCGCGAGCCGAGCAACTCGGCGAGGTTGACGTAAAGGGTCATGGCGTACTCCAGGTTTGGCTTTGAGCATGGACCAGTACAGATCAGCTAAAAATACAGGATTCAGGGCCCCTGGCGGGTGTTCTGTATGGAAATAATTCCGATGCTTTGGATCTGTAATGGTTCAGGCAGGGCGCGCATCATTTTTTCGTGGTCTTCTCACCCGCAGGAGCAGAAAAAATGAATGGCTTGAGCGATGTACGTCTGGAATTACACAGCGAGGAATTGCTGGAAGGGCAGAGGGCCAAGGTTATCAGCCCGATACCCGGCCTTTCCCGATTGGGCCTGATGTGGCATCGGTTGACTACCCGCAGGGCGTTGCTGGAACTCGACAGCGATCAATTGCGCGATATCGGCCTGAGCCCCGAGCAGGCGCGCAAAGAGGGGAATATACCTTTCTGGCGCTCTCGCTAGGCCAGTTCCTTGAGTCGATGCCAGAGCATGCCCAGCGCCAGCAGGGGTGAACGCAGGTACTTGCCGCCAGGGAAGGTGATATGCCCGACACTGGCAAACAGATCGAAACCGCTGCTGTGCTGGCCGCTGATGGCTTCGGCCAGCAACCTGCCGGCCAGGTGGGTGGCATTCACGCCATGGCCGGAGTAGGCCTGGGCGTAATACACATTGGGCTGATCCTTGAGGCGCCCGATCTGCGGCAGGCGGTTGGCGCCGATGCCGATCATGCCGCCCCACTGGTAATCGATTCGCACGTCGGCCAATTGCGGGAACACCTTGAGCATCTTCGGCCGCATATAGGCGGCGATGTCCTGCGGATCGCGCCCGGAATAGTGGCAGGCACCGCCGAACAGCAGGCGCCGGTCGGCCGAAAGCCGGTAATAGTCCAGCGCCACACGCTGGTCGCAGACCGCCATGTTTTGCGGCAGCAGCTGGTGCGCCCGGGCTTGGCCGAGGGGCTCGGTTGCGATGATGTAGCTGCCGGCGGGCAAGACTTTTCCGCTGAGCTCGGGGTTGAGACCATTGAGGTAAGCATTGCACCCCAGCACCAGCGTTTTGGCCCTGACCGAGCCTTGCGCGGTATGCACTCGCACTTGCGGGCCATAGTCGATACGGGTGACGGCCGATTGTTCGAACAGTTGCACGCCCATCTGCTGGGCCAGCGCCGCTTCGCCGAGGGCAAGGTTAAGCGGATGCAGGTGCCCCGAGCCCATGTCGATCAAGCCGCCCACGTAGCGATCAGAACCGACCACAGTGTGCATGTCGTTGGGTTGGACCAGGCGCACCTCATAGCGGTAACCCAGGCTGCGAAGCTCTTCGGCATCTTCGGCAAAACCTTGAAGGTCGGCAGGTTTGTTCGCCAGGTCGCAGTAACCCCAGGTCAAATCGCAGTCGATGGCGTGTTGTTCGATACGTTGTCGGACGATTTCCACGGCTTCCAGGCCCATCAGCTTGAGCGCGCGCACACCTTCCTGGCCGATTACCGGGGCAAACTGTTCGACGCCATGGCCTACCCCGCGAATCAATTGACCGCCATTGCGTCCGCTGGCGCCCCAAGCGATCTTGCGGGCTTCCAGCAGAACCACGCTCAGACCGCGCTCGGCCAGCTCTATGGCGGTATTGAGCCCCGAGAAGCCACCGCCCACCACGCATACGTCAGCATTCAGCTCGCCTTGCAACACCGGGTAGTCAGGCTGTAGGGCGCTGTTGGCGGCGTAATAGGAGGAGGTATGCAAGATGTTGGAGGCGGACTTCTGAACGCGAACGTTCATGGGCGGGATCCTATAGGGAGTGTTTGGAAAATTTTACGCAGCATAGGCCGCCGTTCCGCAGCCAGGCAACCGTTGGCCCGAAGGTCCTGTCTGCCGGTACGCAATTGAGGCAAAATCCACCCCCGGATATTTTCGATACAGGCCGTCATGAGCTGCAATAGCCACAAGATCCGCTTCCTGCGCGAGCAGATCCCGTCTTTCGAGTGTGCTCCCGGTTGCCATGATTGCTGCGGGCCGGTCACCACTTCGTCGCAAGAGATGGCGCGCCTGCCGCGCAAGACCGCTGCCGAACAGGAAGCAGCCCTGGCCGAGTTGAACTGCGTGCACCTGGGGCCCAATGGCTGCACGGTGTATGAGGAGCGTCCGCTGATCTGCCGGCTGTTCGGTACCACGCCGCGCCTGCCATGCCCGAACGGGCGAGGGCCGGCAGAAATGATCGACCCGCTGGCGGAAAAACAGATCCATCACTACATCGCCACTACCCGCCAGGTGCTGGTCTGAGCCTCAATCGGGAATCGGCAGGCTCAGGCTCTCCTTCACCTCTTCCATCACGATATAGCTTTTGGACTCGCGTACATGCGGCAGCTTGAGCAGGATATCGCCAAGCAGCTTGCGGTAGGACGCCATCTCCGAAATCCGCGCCTTGACCAGGTAGTCGAAATCGCCTGAAACCAGGTGGCATTCCAGCACGTGCGGCAGTTTCAGCACGGCACGGCGGAACTCCTCGAACGTATCGCCGGATTTGTAATCGAGGCTGATCTCGACGAACACCAGCAGGCTGCCCTTGAGGTGCTGCGGGTTGAGCCGGGCGTTGTAGCCCATGATGATCCCTTCGCGCTCCAGCCGGCGGACCCGTTCGGTACAGGGCGTGGTCGACAGGCCGACCTTCTCGCCCAGCTCAGTGAACGAGATACGCCCATCCGCCTGGAGAATCCGGAGGATATTGCGATCGATCTTGTCCAGTTCACGCTTGCTCTGATGTTGGGTGCGCATAGGGGATGCCCCTCCGTAAAAGCCAGTTTTGCCGAGAATTGTCGCCAAATATAGCTGTTTATATAGTGAGAAGCACTGGCTTAAGATTTTTATACTGCGCACATCTTGGCAATCAACAACAAATGTCCGCGGTCAGCCGCGTTGAGGGATAGATCATGCGAGTTCTGGTGCTTGGTAGCGGTGTCATTGGTACGGCCAGTGCCTATTATCTGGCGCGGGAAGGTTACGAAGTCGTGGTGGTCGACCGTCAACCAGCCGTTGCCATGGAAACCAGCTTTGCCAACGCCGGGCAAGTCTCGCCGGGCTACGCTTCGCCCTGGGCCGCGCCAGGTGTTCCGCTCAAGGCCATCAAGTGGCTGCTGCAGCGTCACGCCCCTCTGGCGATCAAGGCGACTGCCGACATCGACCAGTACCTGTGGATGGCGCAAATGCTGCGCAACTGCACCGCCAGCCGTTATGCGGTGAACAAGGAGCGCATGGTCCGCTTGTCCGAGTACAGCCGCGACTGCCTCGACGAACTGCGTGCCGAGACCGGTATCGCCTATGAAGGCCGCACCCTGGGCACCACCCAGCTGTTCCGTACCCAGGCACAATTGGACAACGCGGCCAAGGACATTGCAGTCCTGGAGCAGTCTGGCGTGCCTTACGAAGTACTCGACCGCGAAGGTATCGCCCGGGTCGAACCGGCCCTGGGCAGCGTCACCGATATTCTCGCCGGCGCCCTGCGGCTGCCGAACGACCAGACCGGCGACTGCCAGATGTTCACCACCCGCCTGGCCGAAATGGCCATCAAACTGGGCGTGGAATTCCGCTTCGGCCAGGCCATCGAGCGTCTGGACTTTGCCGGTGACCGCATCAATGGCGTGTGGATCGACGGCAAGCTGGAAACCGCCGACCGCTACGTGCTGGCACTGGGCAGCTACTCACCGCAATTGCTCAAGCCGCTGGGCATCAGGGCTCCGGTGTATCCGCTCAAGGGTTACTCGCTGACCGTGCCGATCACCAACCCGGCCATGGCCCCGACTTCGACCATTCTCGACGAGACCTACAAGGTTGCGATCACCCGTTTCGACAATCGGATCCGCGTCGGTGGCATGGCTGAAATCGCCGGTTTTGACCTGTCGCTCAACCCGCGTCGGCGCGAAACGCTGGAGATGATCGTCGGCGATCTCTATCCTCAGGGTGGTGATCTGAGCCAGGCCAGTTTCTGGACCGGCCTGCGCCCGACCACTCCAGATGGCACACCTATCGTGGGTGCCACGCCATTCCGTAACCTGTTCCTCAATACTGGCCACGGCACCCTCGGTTGGACCATGGCCTGTGGCTCCGGTCGCTTCCTGGCCGATCTGATCGCGCGTAAAAAACCGCAGATCAGCGCCGAAGGCCTCGATATCTATCGCTACGGTAAACTCCCGGAGGCTGAAAAACATGTCAATCCAGCGCCAGCGCACTAACGAGCGGATGAGTCAGATCGTTGTTCACAACGGCACTGTATACCTTGCCGGCCAAGTGGGCGACGACATGAACGCCGGGATTGAACAGCAGACCCGCGAGACGTTGGCCAACATCGAGCGTCTGCTGGATCTGGCGGGTACCGACAAGTCGCGTTTGCTGTCCGTGACCATTTACCTCAAGGACATCGATGCCGATTTCCAGGGCATGAACAGCGTCTGGGACACTTGGCTGCCAAAAGGCACTGCCTGTGCCCGCGCTACGGTGGAAGCCAAGCTTTGCGAGCCGGAAATTCTCGTCGAGCTGTCGGTTGTCGCCGCTCTGCCTTAAGCAAGATCCCTCACCCGGCGCCGCTCGCGGCCCAACAGCCACGTGTCGGTGCCGGGTTTTTATTCCTCCACAAGACTGCCCAGAAGGCTGCCGTCATGCGTCCTGCCCGTGCCCTGATCGACCTCCAAGCGTTACGCCATAACTATCAACTTGCCCGCGAACTCTCAGGGGCCAAGGCCCTTGCCGTGATCAAGGCCGATGCCTATGGCCATGGCGCCGTGCGCTGTGCCCAGGCCCTGGAGGCCGAGGCCGATGGTTTTGCAGTGGCCTGCATCGAGGAAGCGCTGGAACTGCGAGCGGCCGGCATCAGCGCCCCGGTGCTGTTGCTGGAAGGTTTTTTCGAGGCCGATGAGCTTGATTTGATCGTGCAGCACGACTTCTGGTGCGTGGTGCATTCGCTCTGGCAGCTGGAGGCCATCGAACAGGCCAGGCTGAGCAAGCCGTTGACGGTCTGGCTCAAGCTGGACTCGGGCATGCACCGGGTTGGCCTGCATCCGAAAGATTACCAGGCTGCCTATCAGCGCCTGCTGGCCAGCGGCAAAGTCGCCAAGATCGTCCTGATGAGCCACTTCGCGCGCGCCGACGAACTGGACTGCCCGAGCAGCGCCGATCAGGTCGCGGTGTTCGAAGCCGCCCGCAAGGGCCTTTCGGCACAGGTGAGCCTGCGCAACTCGCCGGCGGTACTGGGTTGGCCAGACATCCCCAGCGATTGGGTTCGCCCCGGCATCATGCTTTACGGTGCAACGCCTTTTGAAGTGGCGCAAAGCCAGGCAGCCCGGCTGCAACCGGTGATGACCCTCGAGTCGAAGGTCATCAGCGTGCGCGAACTGCCGGTGGGCGAGGCGGTGGGGTATGGCGCGAAATTCGTTACCCAGCGCCCGAGTCGGATCGGCGTGGTTGCCATGGGTTATGCCGATGGTTACCCGCGCCTGGCCCCGACCGGAACGCCGGTGCTGGTGGCAGGGCAGCGCAGCCAACTGCTTGGGCGGGTTTCGATGGACATGCTGTGCATCGACCTGACCGACGTACCGCAGGCAGGCCTGGGCAGCCCGGTCGAACTTTGGGGTAAAAACATCCTGGCCAGCGACGTCGCGATCCAGGCCGGTACCATTCCCTACCAGATCTTTTGCAACCTGCGCCGGGTGCCACTGCTCTACAGCGGGAGCTAGCGCCGGGCCTGGGGTTGCCGCAAGTCGCCTGATCGATCAGGTTGTGGTCGAAGTGTTGTAAATACTGAACGCTGTTGCGATGATAACGTTCAATTTCGACCTCACCTGTACATTAGGAGGACTCCCGCATTGGACGTCGGTGAACGACTGCAAGCCATTCGCAAACTCAAAGGTCTTTCCCAGCGTGAGCTCGCCAAGCGTGCGGGCGTCACCAATAGCACCATTTCGATGATCGAGAAGAATAGCGTCAGCCCTTCGATCAGCTCATTGAGGAAGGTGCTGGGCGGTATTCCGATGTCCATGGTCGAGTTCTTTTCTGAAGAGCTGCAACCCGAAAACCCGACTCAGATCGTCTACAAGGCCAATGAGCTGATCGACATTTCCGACGGTGCCGTCACCATGAAACTGGTGGGCAAGGCGCACCCGAGCCGGGCGATTGCCTTTCTCAACGAGATTTACCCGCCAGGTGCCGATACCGGCGAAGAAATGCTCACGCACGAAGGCGAAGAGACCGGCATTCTGGTCGAAGGCCGCCTGGAACTGGTCGTCGGCCTGGAAACCTTTGTGCTTGAAGTGGGTGACAGCTACTATTTCGAAAGCACCAAGCCGCACCGGTTTCGCAATCCCTATGATGTACCGGCACGCCTGATCAGTGCGGCGACGCCAGCAAACTTCTGATTCAGGGGCGCCCAGGCATGCCGTGCATGCAGGCGTCCATGGGACTCTTTTACCACTACTAATACCCCTGCGACTTTAGGGTTGTTTCAGAGTGGCAGGGTTCTCGTTATACTTGCGCCCGCCCGCGAAACCGTGGCCGCGGGCGTGACTAGCCACGATGAGGGTGTACGCGTGAATCTAATTAAGAAAATGCTGGCCGCACCAGCTGTCGTATTGGCCCTTTGGGCAGTCAGCGCTCAGGCTGCGACCAACGATGACATTGCCAAGCGCCTGGAGCCGGTAGGCCAGGTGTGCGTGCAGGGTCAGGAATGCAAAGGGATGGAAGTTGCTGCCTCTGCTGGCGGTGGCGCTGCCAAGGCCCCGAAGGATGTTATTGCAAAACATTGCAACGCTTGCCACGGCACTGGTCTGCTGGGCGCGCCGAAAATCGGTGACGCGGCTGCGTGGAAAGCACGTGCCGATAAGGAAGGTGGTCTGAATGGCATCCTGGCCAAGGCCATCACCGGTATCAACTCGATGCCGCCAAAAGGCACCTGTGCCGATTGCTCGGATGACGAGCTCAAAGGTGCGATTCAGGAGATGTCCGGTCTGAAATAAGCTTGGACAGGCTCTACAGACGCATCTCGCGGGCTGAGCAGCTAATCTGGCGGTAACCGAATAAAAACCCCGACTTTTCGGGGTTTTTATTCGGTGTGGTGAATGACGGACACATTTCAGGGAGAACCTAGCATTTTTTTCAGATACGCCCCATGCGTATTTAGCACAGCTTTATAGATGCTGAATGCTTCTGTTTCTTGAGCAACAACAGGAACCAGCTCGCCGTCTAAAATTTGAAGCAGCTCAGAGCCTGGCGTAAACATCAAGATCGGCGAGTGAGTGGCGATTAAAAATTGAGAGCCTGATTGCGCCAGATCTGTTATTCGCTGAATAAAACTTAATTGGCGAAGCGGTGATAAAGAGGCTTCTGGCTCGTCCAGAATGTAAAGACCTTGGCTTCTGAAGCGATGCTTGAATAGCGCCTCCATTGCTTCTCCATGCGACACAGTATGAAGATCGCGCCCTCCATAATAAGACTTTATTTCAGGACCATATCCTTTCTCCTCGTCGAGTCTTCTGATTTCAGTATTTAGGTTGTAAAAGGTCTCCGCTCTGTAGAAATATAAGTCCTTTTCTTTGAGGTGGCCTTTAGAAATCTGGAGGTGATTGTGCAGGTCGGAATGGGTATTTTGAGTTTGAAACATAAAATTCTTGCTGCCGCCTTCAGGATTGCATCCGAGCTTTATAGCAATGCTTTCGAGTAGTGTTGACTTACCACACCCATTTTCGCCCATGATTATAGTGATGGCATTTGAGAGTTTTATTGGAAAAATGTCTCTCCAAGGATGTGGTATGTTGCTGGGTTTTAGACGAATTTCCCGAATGTAAAGGCTGTTCATTAACAGGCTCCATCGAATATACGCTTTACTGATTGGTTAATGCCTATCAATGTCAGAGTTGACTCTATTGATTGGCAACATGCCGTTGAAAATAGTGCGCATAGGTAGCAAGGTAGCATCTATTCCAGCACTGTGTGCAGCAAGTGGTACATGGCCTTGTTCCACTGCTGGCGGATGTTAGGTTGCTGTAAGCCTGCAGAACTAGTTCTGCTATTGGCGTGGATGATCTTAAATTTTAGCGCGTTGACTTTGTAAGGCGGTATAGTCGATATTCATCGTTTTCTCCCTGAGATGAAGTTGTTATTTGTATTGCGAATTGATTTAGGTGTTGTTCATCTGGCTCTTCCTCATTGTGTTTGTTTTTGAGAGTGCATGGATTGGATTTATGTTGCTTGATCGAAGTGTTGTTGAGGCGGAAATTGAGGTCAATCAGAAACGGCTTGGAATGCTGAGAGGACTGTCCGTCAGAGATTTCCTCGGAGCGTGGTATCGAAAGTTTCTCGGTGTTTAACTATGTGAATTTAAAGAAACTTTTTTAGTCTTAAATGCCTCTTCGCAAAACTGATGTCAGTTATATTATTGAAGTGCAGCTAAAATCATTCCATCCGGGCCGGAGAGGCTCAGGGGGCTGAAGGGGAGATGGATATGTTGCAAATCTGTTCCGTTGAACGCGCGGTCGACCAGGTGCTGACACGTCTGCCTGCACATATCCATATGGGCCTGCCGCTGGGTCTGGGCAAGCCGAATCGCTTCGTCAACGCGTTGTATGCCCGGATCAGGCAACTGCCTGAACGCCAATTGACGATCTACACCGCCTTGAGCCTGGGGCGTCCGCCATTGGGCGATGGGTTGCAGCGGCGCTTTCTCGAACCTTTTGTCGAGCGGGTCTTCGGTGACTACGAAGAGCTTGACTACCTGGCGGATGTGCAAGGCGACAGCCTGCCGGAGAATATCCGCATCGAGCAGTTTTACCTGCAGCCAGGCAGCCTGCTCAATAGCCGCTGCGCCCAGCAGGATTATGTCAGCAGCAACTACAGCCACGCCGCCCGGGACATCAACGCCAATGGTTTGAACCTGGTGGCGCAACTGGTCGCCCAGGTTCCACAACAGGCCGATCGCCTCAGTTTGAGCTGTAACCCGGACATCACCCTCGATCTGTTGCCGATGATCGCCAAGCGGCGCGCGGCGGGTGAAACCATCCTGATACTTGGGCAAGTTCATGCCGAACTGCCGGCGATGCCCGGTGATGCCGAGGTCGACAACTCAATGTTCGACCTGCTCATCGATGAGGTGGAGCACAAGCGGCTGTTTTCCACGCCGAACATGCCGGTGGGCTTGCAGGATCATTGCATTGGCCTGCATGCCAGTACCCTGGTGCGCGATGGCGGTACCTTGCAGATCGGTATTGGTTCGATGGGCGATGCCTTGACCGCAGCGCTGCTCGCCCGGCAAGCGGACAACCCGGCCTACCAGGCACTGCTGGGTGATTTCGACCTGACACCCTGGCAGCCGCTGATCGACCGTGAAGGTGGGAGCGCGCCTTTTGCCCAGGGGCTCTATGGTTGCAGCGAAATGTTCGTCAACGGTCTGCTGGCGCTCGCCGAAGCCGGTGTGGTGCGACGCAAGGTCTACCCTGATGAGGCGCGGCAACGCCAGGCCAATGCCGGCCTGCTCGACGAAGCCGCGCAGCCGGACGGGGTGTTGATTCACGGCGGATTCTTCCTTGGCCCGCAAAGCTTCTACCAGCGCCTGCGCGAGCTGCCGGCCAGTACGCTCGATGCGGTCAATATGACAGCCATCAGCTACATCAACGAACTCTATGGGCAGGAAACCCTGAAGCGTCTGCAACGGCGCGATGCGCGCTTTATCAACAGCGCGTTTACCGTGACCCTGCTTGGTGCCGGGGTGGCCGACCAACTGGAAGACGGCAGGGTGCTCAGTGGCGTTGGTGGGCAGTACAACTTCGTCGTACAGGGGCATGCGCTGGAGGGCGCGCGGTCGGTTCTGCTGCTGCGCAGCTGGCGCGAGTCCGGTGGCGTGATCAGTTCCAATGTGGTCTGGGAGTACGGGCACTGCACCATCCCACGACACCTGCGTGACGTGGTGGTTACCGAGTACGGCATTGCCGATCTACGCGGGAAAACCGATGCCAAAGTGATCGAAGCGCTGCTCAATATCAGCGATTCACGCTTCCAGCCGGGGCTGATCGAACAGGCGCAAAAGGCCGGCAAGTTACCCGAGGGCTTTAGCCTTGATCCGCGCTTTACCGATAATACGCCGCAGCGTTTGCAGGCGATTGAGGCGCGACACCCACAGCTTTTTGCGCAGTACCCGTTGGGGTGTGATTTCAGCAGTGAAGAGCAGGACCTGTTGCGTGCGTTGAACTGGCTCAAGAGCAAGTTCAAGCTCAGCGAGATTCTCGAATTGGGCAAGGCGACGCTCGATGCACCGGGGCCTTCGGCGTTCCCGGCGCAGCTTGCGCGCATGCAGCTGGAGCAACCGCAGGGGTTGCGTGAGGAGCTGTATCAGAGACTGCTATTGGCAGGCCTGCAAGCTACCGCGTGACGCCCTATCGCTGGCAAGCCAGCTCCCACATAGGATAGTGGATACCCTGCAAATCTCTGTGGGAGCTGGCTTGCCAGCGATGAGGCCCGAAAGCCTCACTCGATGAAGGTAACCACACCACCGGCCAGCGATTTGACTCGCGCCAGCGATTCAACCCGGTAGCCCTGCGAATCCAGCTCGGCACGACCGCCCTGGAACGACTTCTCGATGACGATGCCCAGGCCCGCGACACTGGCGCCGGCTTGCTTGATGATCGAGATGAGCGCTTGCGAAGCCTTGCCATTGGCCAGGAAGTCATCGATGACCAGCACGCGGTCGCTGCTGTTCAGATGCCGTGGGGAGATCGCCACGGTGCTCTCGGTCTGCTTGGTGAAGGAGTAGACCGACGCGGTCAGCAGGTTTTCAGTCAGGGTCAGGGACTGATGCTTGCGCGCGAAAATCACCGGTACACCCAGTTTCAGGCCGGTCATGATCGCCGGAGCGATGCCTGAGGCTTCGATGGTGACGATCTTGGTGACACCGGCGTCGGCGAACAGGCGGGCGAATTCGTCACCGATCAGTTGCATCAGCGCGGGGTCGATCTGGTGGTTGAGAAAGGCGTCAACCTTCAGGACTTGACTGGAAAGCACGATGCCTTCTTCGCGAATCTTTTTGTGCAGTGCTTCCACGGCGGTTCCTCAATGTAGCCAAAGGGCCCCGACGCAAGGGTCGAGGCCGGGTTGATTTATTAACGCTTGAGCATGGCGCGGATGTCTGCCAGTGCGTTGTTGCCGCGCACGGCTTTGACTTCCGTCGGTGTATCGTCGTTGCCTTCCCAGGCCAGGTCGTCCGGTGGCAGCTCATCGAGGAAGCGGCTCGGCGCACAATCGATGATCTCGCCGTATTGCTTGCGCTTGCCGGCGAAGGTGAATGCCAGGGTCTGGCGGGCCCGAGTGATCCCGACATAGGCCAGCCGGCGCTCCTCTTCGATGGTGTCGGCCTCGATGCTGGAGCGGTGCGGAAGGATCTCCTCCTCCATGCCCATGATGAACACGTAAGGGAATTCCAGGCCCTTGGAGGCGTGCAGGGTCATCATCTGCACGCCTTCGGCGCCATCTTCCTCTTCCTGTTGACGTTCGAGCATGTCGCGCAAGACCAGCTTGCCGATGGCTTCTTCGATGGTCATATTGCCATCTTCGTCTTTTTCCAGGGTGTTCTTCAGCGCCTCGATCAAGAACCAGACGTTGCCCATGCGGTAGTCGGCGGCCTTGTCGCTGGAACTGTTGGTACGAATCCAGTTCTCGTAGTCGATGTCCATGACCATGCTGCGCAGGGCGCCGATCGGATCTTCCTGGGCGACTTGTTGGCGTACCCCGTCCATCCAGCGCTTGAAACGCTGCAGGCGGTCAGTGAAGCGGCTGTCCAGGTGCTCGCCCAGGCCCAGCTCATCGGTGGCGGCATACATCGACACCTTGCGTTCGGTGGCATAATTGCCGAGCTTCTCCAGGGTGGTCGAGCCGATTTCCCGGCGCGGCACGTTGATGACCCGCAGAAAGGCGTTGTCGTCATCCGGGTTCACCAGCAGGCGGAAGTAGGCCATCAGGTCCTTGACCTCCTGGCGCCCGAAAAAGCTGTTGCCGCCGGAGAGGCGATAAGGCACCTGGTGATGCTGCAGCTTCAGCTCGATCAGCTTGGCCTGGTAGTTGCCGCGGTAGAGAATCGCAAAATCGCTGTACGGGCGGTCGGTGCGCAGGTGCAGGCTGAGGATTTCCACGGCCACGCGCTCGGCTTCGGCATCTTCGTTGCGGCAGCGGATCACGCGGATCTCGTCACCGTGGCCCATTTCACTCCACAGCTGCTTTTCGAAAGCGTGCGGGTTGTTCGAAATCAGTACGTTGGCGCAGCGCAGGATGCGGCTGGTGGAGCGATAGTTCTGTTCGAGCATCACCACCTTCAAGGCGGGGTAATCGTCCTTGAGCAGCATCAGGTTTTCCGGACGGGCGCCACGCCAGGCGTAGATCGACTGGTCATCGTCGCCGACCACGGTGAACTGGTTGCGCGTGCCGATCAGCAATTTCACCAGCAGATACTGACTGGCGTTGGTGTCCTGGTATTCGTCCACCAGCAGGTAGCGGACCTTGTTCTGCCACTTTTCCAGGATGTCGGCGTGTTCCTGGAACAGCTTCACCGGCAGCAGGATCAAGTCGTCGAAATCCACCGCATTGAACGCCTTGAGCGTGCGTTGGTAGTGCGTGTAGACGATCGCGGCGGTCTGTTCCTTGGGATTGCGGGCGTTTTCCAGGGCTTCGGGCGGCAGGACCAGGTCGTTTTTCCAGGCACCGATCATGTTCTTGATCTCGTCGACGCCGTCGTCGCCCGAGTATTCCTTCTGCATGATGTCGGTCATCAGGGCTTTGACATCGGTTTCGTCGAAGATCGAAAAGCCCGGCTTGTAGCCCAGTCGCACGTGTTCCTTGCGAATGATGTTCAGGCCCAGGTTGTGAAAGGTCGACACCGTCAGGCCACGCCCTTCGCCACCGCGCAGCAGGGTGCCGACCCGTTCCTTCATCTCCCTCGCGGCCTTGTTGGTAAAGGTCATGGCGACGATGTACTGCGCACGAATGCCGCAATTCTGGATCAGGTGCGCGATTTTACGGGTGATCACGCTGGTCTTGCCGGAGCCAGCACCGGCGAGCACCAAAAGAGGGCCGCCGACGTAGTTCACGGCTTCTTGTTGCCGGGGATTGAGTCGGGACATGGCGGGAAAAGGGTCACTTGAAAAATGGCCGGGCATTTTAACAGGGTCGAGAGATTCTGCCGCGACCGTCTGACACTGTGACGCATCCCTCTATCTAAATTTGCCGGTTTTGATACTTTCACGCAGGATGCTTGGCAAAATCGCAATGGCTGATCGAGATTAGAGTGGCATGGGGAATTATTGAAAATCATTCACATTGATGATTTATCATGATCCGACCGATGCCAAACTGCCACTGACTGTAAAACTGTCCTAAGGAGCAAGCTTGTCTACGCCTGTCGAACCATTGCGTTTGCTGCTTTTGGCCGATGAGCCCGAGTGGTCGACGGTGTTGCGCGAGTGTCTGGTTCCGTTGGCGGGTACGGCAGTGCTGATCAGTGCTCCGACCTGGGAGTCTGTCAGCAGCCTGTTCGCCGAGGACCGTATGGCTGTGCTGCTGTGCACCCCTGAGCTGCAGCCGGCATCGGGGCGCTGCGATTTGCCGATGGTGATGTTGCTCGAACAGGAACCGGCCCAGGCGCCGCTCGGTGTCAGTGACTGGTTGGTGCGCAAAGCCTTGAGCCCGGATACCTTGCGCCGTTGCCTGCGGCATGTCCGCGAGCGTGGGGTACTGGAAATGACCCTGCAACGCCTTGCCGAGCAGGACCCGTTGACGGGCATTGCCAATCGCCAGGGTTTCCAGACGCTGCTCGCGGCACGCCTGGCCGAGCATGAGGGCCGTGGCGTGGCCCTCGGTCATCTGGACCTGGACAACTTCCGGCATGCCAACGACGCATTGGGGCATCAGGCGGGCGATCGTCTGATCCTGCAAGTGGTGGGGCGGTTGAAGAGCCAGCTCGAAGCAGGCGACCAACTGGCACGCCTGGGCAGCGACGAGTTCGCCCTGCTGATCGACACCCGGCGCGAGCCGCGCCGTGCAGAGTGGCTGGCCGAGCGGATTACCGAAACCATGGCCGAGCCCTACTGGATCGACGGCGACAGCCTGTTGATCGGCTGCAGCCTGGGTGTGGCCCATGCCCGGGCCGAGGGTGGCGCCGACCCCTTGATGTGGCACGCGCATATCGCCATGCAGCAGGCCAAGAGCACGCAGGGCTGTACCTTCCATATCTTCAACGAAAGCATCAATCGCAATGCGCGTAGCCTCGCGGACCTTGAAAGCGAACTGCGCCGGGCCTTGCGCCGTGATGAGCTGGAGTTGCATTACCAGCCGCGAATGAACCTTGAGGACGGCCAGATCGTCGGGCTTGAGGCGCTGGTGCGCTGGCGCCACGACGAACGCGGTTTGCTGCCTCCGAGTGAGTTCGTGCCACTGGCTGAACAGAGCGGGCTGATCGTGCCGCTGGGTTATTGGGTGATCTCGCGAGCCCTGCGCGATATGCAGGTGCTGCGTGAGCAGGGGCTGCCGGCCTTGCACATGGCGGTGAACCTTTCATTCCGGCAGTTCCAGGACAGCCAGTTGCTGGCGACCTTGAGCCGATTGATCGTCGAACATGGCGTCGATTCCCAGTGGCTGGAATTCGAACTGACCGAAACCGCGGTGATGCGGCGCAACGATCTGGTCAAGCAGACCATGGACGCCCTCGGGCGCTTGGGCGTGCGCTTCTCGCTGGACGATTTCGGTACCGGGTTCTCGTCATTCGTGCACCTCAACAGCCTGCCGATTACCTTGCTCAAGGTCGACAGGAGCTTTGTCGGCGGGATGGAACAGCGCGAAGAGAATCGCAAGCTGGTCCACGCCATGATCAACCTGGCGCATAACCTCAACCTGGAAGTGGTTGCCGAAGGTGTGGAAACGCAGGAGCAATTGGCGTTGTTGCGTAGCTTTGGCTGCGATCAGGTTCAGGGTTACCTGATCAGCAGGCCATTGCCGCTGGAGCAGCTGTTGGATTTTCTGATGGTGGGGATGTCGCCGCAGGCTGTGCAAACTGCGGGTTGAAAGGCCTTCGGCCTTTATCGCTGGCAAGCCACAGAGAGCACTCTGCACCATGTGTGGCTTGCCAGCGATCGAGCGCAAAGCGCTCGTTCTTACATGATTTCAGTCGAACACAATCCCCTGCGCCAACGGCAACTCACGGGAATAGTTGACGGTGTTGGTCTGCCGACGCATGTACGCTTTCCAGGAGTCGGAGCCCGATTCACGGCCCCCACCGGTTTCTTTCTCGCCACCGAAGGCGCCGCCGATTTCCGCACCGCTGGTGCCGATGTTGACGTTGGCAATGCCACAGTCGCTGCCCGCCGCGCTCTGGAAGCGTTCGGCCTCGCGCAGGTCGGTAGTGAAGATGCACGAGGACAAGCCCTGCGGGACTTCGTTGTTCAGGCGCAAGGCGTCCTCGAACGAATCGTAGGTCAGTACGTACAGAATCGGTGCAAAGGTTTCATGGCGGACCACATCGGTCTGGCCAGGCATTTCAACGATGGCCGGCGCCACGTAATAAGCGTTCGGATACTGCTCTTGCAGCTGACGCTCGCCACCGAACACGCTGCCGCCTTCATCGCGGGCGCGGGTCAGTGCGTCCTGCATCGCCTGGAAGGCCTGCCTGTCGATCAACGGACCGACCAGGTTGTCCTGACGCGGGTCACCGATACGGACCTTGGCATAGGCCGCCTTGATTCGTGCCAGCACTTCATCCTTGACCGAGCGATGCACGATCAACCGACGCAGTGTGGTGCACCGCTGGCCGGCAGTCCCGACGGCGCTGAACAAAATGCCGCGCACGGCCAGGTCCAGGTCGGCGCTAGGGGCCAGGATCATGGCGTTGTTGCCGCCCAGCTCCAGGATGCTGCGACCGAAACGCGCGGCAACCCGTGGGCCGACTTCGCGGCCCATGCGGGTGCTGCCGGTGGCACTGACCAGAGGCACGCGCGGGTCATCGACCAGTGCCTGGCCGGCGTCACGGTCGCCGATGATCAGTTGGCTCAAGCCTTGCGGCGCATCGCCGAAGGCTTGCAGGGCTTTCTCGAACAACGCCTGGCAAGCCAATGCAGTCAGCGGGGTTTTCTCCGAAGGCTTCCACAGCACGGCGTTACCGCAGACCAGCGCCAGGGTGGTGTTCCAGGCCCAGACCGCGACCGGGAAGTTGAACGCACTGATCACCCCGACGATACCCAGTGGGTGCCAGGTTTCACGCATGTGGTGGCCCGGGCGTTCCGAAGCGATGGTCAAGCCGTAGAGCTGGCGTGACAGGCCGACGGCGAAGTCGCAGATATCGATCATTTCCTGCACTTCACCCAAGCCTTCCTGGGTGATCTTGCCGGCTTCGATGGAAACCAGCTCGCCCAGTTGAGCCTTGTGCTGACGCAGGACTTCACCGAACAAACGAATCAGCTCACCGCGACGCGGCGCCGGCACATTGCGCCAGGCCTGGAAGGCATGCTCGGCAACATCGATCTTGCCCAGTACTTCGGCCTTGCCCTCGAGGGTGACCGCGGCAATCGCGCTGCCATCGATGGGGGTGTGAACGGGATGGTTGCCTTGGGTATAGGCACTTGCCGGTACGCCCAGGCTTTTAAGCAGTCCATCAACCATTTTCTTCTCCTGCATCTGATGAGTGGTTGAAATCAGTGATAAGGATCAGTATTAATCCGATTACTCTGGCGCAACAAACGACCTTTATTCAGCACATCATTCCGTCAGGTAATGATGTGCGTCTGCATACCGAGACCGACATGTCCAAACGCCTGGTGCCGTCGATGGCCGCCTTGCAGTGCTTCGAAGCCGCCGCCCGGCATTTGAGCTTCACCCGTGCCGCCGAAGAGCTGCACCTGACCCAAAGCGCAGTGAGCAAACAGGTCGCGCAACTGGAGGAGATGCTGCGCCATCACCTGTTCCTGCGCATTCGTCGGCGCTTGCAGCTGACGCCGGCCGGTTCGCTCTACCTCACCGAGGTGAACAAAATCCTCACCCAGGTAGACATGTCCAGTCGCTACATCATGTCCTACGGCGAAGAAACCGAAGTGCTCAAGGTCGCGACCCAGCCGAGCTTTGGCGTGCGCTGGCTGATCCCTCACCTCAAGGGCTTCGGCAAGAAACACCCGAACATCCACCTGGATATCCGCAATGAACTGGAGCCGTTCGCCCTGCTGCAAGCCAAGGCGGATGTGGTGTTTTTCTTCGGCCAGGGCACGTGGCCGGGGGCGACCTGCATAGAACTGTTTGGCGAAGATGTGATTCCTGTCTGCGCACCGGAACTGCTGCAAGGCCAGCCCCTGAAAAGCGCGCAGGACCTGGCCGACCAGGTATTGCTGCAAAGCACCTCACGGCCAGAGGCCTGGCATGAATGGTTTCTCGAGCAGGGGTTGCACTCGCAACACAGCTACCACGGCCCGCGCTTCGATACCTTTTACATGTGCCTGAGTGCAGCCCAGGCCGGCTGCGGCGTGGCCCTGGTGCCGCGCTACCTGGTCGAGAACGAACTGGCCGAGGGCAAGCTGATCATTCCCTGGGATCACGCCATGCGCAGCGCCGGCTCGCATTTTCTGGCCTTTTCCGAACACTCGGCGGAAGTCCCCAAGGTTCGCAGCCTGGTCGACTGGATACGCAAGGAAGTCACGCTGGCCTCCCAGACAAACGCGGTACATTCAGAAAATATGGAATAACAGGTCGACTTTTTTTCGCTTGCACGGCCCCAGGATTCCTCGCTTTCATAGTGGCGCTCATTCGCCTGGAGTTTTCTCGATGCCCACCCAAGATTTCGTCAGCCCCGACAGCATTCGCGCGCAGTTCTCGGCGGCCATGTCGGCGATGTACAAGCTGGAAGTGCCGTTGTACGGAACCCTGCTGGAGCTGGTCGGCGAGATCAATCAGGCCGTGATGGAAAACAACCCGAACATTGCCGAGACCTTGCGCTGGACCGGCGAAATCCAGCGCCTGGACCAGGAGCGCCATGGCGCCATCCGTGTTGGCACGGCCCAGGAACTGGCGACCATCGCCCGCCTGTTCGCGGTCATGGGCATGCAGCCGGTGGGTTACTACGACCTGACCCCCGCCGGTGTGCCGGTGCATTCGACGGCGTTTCGCGCCATTCATGAGCAATTTCTGCAGGTCAGCCCATTTCGCGTGTTTACCTCGTTACTGCGCCTGGAGCTGATCGACAACCTGCCACTGCGCGAACTGGCCCAGTCGATTCTGGCCAAGCGCCAGATCTTCACCCCACGCGCGCTGCTGCTGATCGAACAGTGCGAGCAACAAGGTGGCCTGAATGCCGGGGACGCTGCCGACTTTGTAGAGCAGGCCCTGGAAACCTTCCGCTGGCATCGTGAGGCGACGGTCACCGCCGCGGAATATCGGCAACTGCATGACCAGCATCGGCTGATCGCCGATGTGGTGGCTTTCAAAGGCCCGCACATCAATCACCTGACCCCGCGCACCCTCGACATTGACGCCATCCAGGCCGGCATGCCGAAAAAAGGCATACCACCCAAGGCCGTGATCGAAGGGCCGCCACCGCGCAAATACCCGATCCTGCTGCGCCAGACCAGCTTCAAGGCGCTGCAGGAAAGAGTTGCCTTTACCGATCAACATCACCAAGCCAGTGGCAGCCACACCGCACGATTCGGCGAGATCGAACAACGCGGCGCAGCCCTGACGCCCAAGGGGCGTGCACGGTACGACCAACTCCTCAACGAAGCGCGCCATGCGCTGGGCGGCCTGCCTGCCGAGGACAATGCCGAACACTACATGGCGCTCCTCGCCAACACGTTCAAGGCATTTCCCGACGACCTCGCACAAATGCGCGAACAGGGGCTGGCCTTTTTCCGCTACTTCGCCACCGAGAAAGGCTTGGCCGCGCGCAACGACAACGCACGACCTGCATCGCTGCACGCCCTGATCGAGGCCGGCCATGTGCACTTCGAAGCGCTGGTCTACGAAGATTTTCTGCCCGTCAGCGCGGCCGGGATCTTCCAGTCAAACCTGGGCGATGGCGCGCAGAGCCACTATGGCAGCAATGCCAACCAACAGGCCTTCGAACAGGCGCTCGAGCGACCGGTATTGGATGAGCTTGCGCTGTATGCCGAGACCGAACGCCGTTCGCTGCAAGCCTGTGCAACGGCACTGGCGCTGCCGGCACTGAGCTAGCCGGGCTGCCGGCTCAGCGCAAGGTTTCAACCTGCGGCAGTTGCATGGCCTGGACTTCGCCCTGCAGAAAAACACTCAAGCGCCGCAGGCGCTCACCACCGGGGCGCGTTCTGGGCCAGACCAGATAGTAGTCCAGGCCGCTGGCCACCGCTGTCGGCCAGGGCAGGCTCAGCCGTCCCTGGGCCACGTCTTCGGCGACCATCAGCAAGTCGCCCATGGAGACACCATAGCCTCGCGCGGCGGCGATCATGCCCAGCTCCAGCGTGTCGAAGACTTGTCCGCCCTTGAGCGAGACTTGCTCCGAGAGGTTCATCCGTTCCAGCCAACTGCGCCAGTCACGCCGGTCCGGGGTCGGGTGCAGCAACTCAGTACTGGCCAGCCGCTCGACATCCCAGGGTTGATCATTGAGCAGGTTGGGCGCGCCCACGGGTATCAGCAGCTCGGGAAACAGCAGCGTCGCTTCCCAGTCCGGGGGGAAATGGCCGTCGCTCAACAAGACGGCACAGTCGAACGGTTCGTGATTGAAGTCGACGTTATCGACATCCATCCAGGCGCTGGTGAGCTGAACCTCATTGCCGGCCTGCAGATGACGGAAGCGACTCAAACGTGCCAGCAGCCAACGCATGGTCAGGGTCGAAGGGGCTTTCATGCGCAGGATGTCATCGTCACTGCGCAGGGTATTGCAGGCACGCTCGAGCGCGGCAAAGCCTTCGCGCACACCCGGCAGCAGTAAACGGGCCGCCTCGCTCAACTGCAGGTTGCGGCCATTGCGCTGGAACAAGCGACAGGCAAAGTGCTCTTCGAGCGTGCGGATATGCCGGCTGACTGCACTTTGAGTTATCGATAACTCTTCGGCGGCGCGGGTGAACGAACTGTGCCTGGCAGCGGCCTCGAATGCCCGCAGGGCATACAGAGGCGGTAAACGACGCGACATGACGGGCTTTCCTCACTTCCAGTGCTGCTTCAGGGAGAAATCTTGTTTCCATGAGTTTTACTCATGCGAGCAATCGTTTTTATCCTTTTGTGCAAATACCCGCAAGCACCGAGAATCCAGGCTTCGACTTCCACTTCCCGATCGAGCCTTAACCTCATGCATTCTGTAGCGCGCAAAGAACTCTGGGCCCTTCTGCGGTTGGCGGGGCCGCTGATTGCCTCGCAGTTGGCGCATATGCTGATGGTGCTCACCGACACCCTGATGATGGCCCGTATCAGCCCCGAGGCCTTGGCCGGCGGCGGGCTGGGTGCGGCCAGCTATTCGTTCGTCTCGATTTTCTGCATCGGTGTGATTGCAGCGGTCGGTACGCTGGTCGCGATTCGGCAGGGCGCAGGTGATAGCGCAGGCGCTGCCCGCCTGACCCAGGCCGGGTTGTGGCTAGCCTGGATCATGGCCGTGGCCGCCGGCCTGCTGCTGTGGAACCTGTCCCCCCTGTTGATCCTGCTCGGGCAGACACCGAGCAACGTCGAAGCCGCCAGCCAGTTTCTCCTGCTGCTGCCGTTTGCCCTGCCCGGCTACCTGAGTTTCATGGCCCTGCGCGGTTTCACCAGCGCGCTGGGCCGCGCCACCCCGGTGATGGTCATCAGCCTTGGCGGCACGGTGGCCAACTTCGCGCTCAACTATGCCCTGATCGAAGGCATGTTCGGCCTGCCCAAACTGGGCCTTGTCGGCATCGGCCTGGTCACCGCCATCGTCGCCAACTGCATGGCACTGCTGCTGGCCTGGCATATCCGTCGGCATCGGGCCTATGTTGCCTACCCGATCCGCCGGGGCCTTGCCCGCCCCTGCATGCCGGCCTTGCGCGAGCTGTGGCGGTTGGGCCTGCCCATCGGCGGCACTTATGCCGTGGAAGTCGGGCTGTTCGCCTTCGCCGCACTGTGCATGGGCACCATGGGCAGCACGCAACTGGCGGCGCACCAGATTGCCCTGCAAATCGTCTCGGTGGCCTTCATGATTCCTGCCGGGCTTTCCTATGCCGTGACCATGCGCATCGGCCAGCACTATGGCGCCGGCCAGCTGGTGGCGGCGCGGCGTGCCGGGCGGATCGGCATCGGTTTTGGTGCCGCGACCATGCTCGGTTTCGCCTTGCTGTTCTGGATGGCGCCGAACTGGCTGGTCGGGCTTTTTCTCGACCAGAACGACCCCGCCTTCCGCGACGTCATCCAGTTGGCCGTGAGCCTGCTGGCGGTGGCAGCCTGGTTCGAGCTGTTCGATGGCACTCAAACCATCGCCATGGGCGCGATACGCGGCTTGAAGGACGCCAAGACCACATTCCTGGTCGGGCTGGGCTGCTACTGGCTGATCGGCGCACCGGCCGCCTGGTTGCTGGCGTTCAACCTTGAGGGCGGCGCGGTTGGGGTCTGGTGGGGCCTGGCGCTGGGGCTGGCTTGCGCGGCGGTCGGGCTGACGCTGGCGTTTGAGTGGCGGATGAAGCGGATGATTGGGGGGATAGCATTGAGCCGCCCTCTCAACGCAGCTCAGGAATCCGTGTAACGGCCAATCGCTGGCAAGCCAGCTCCACACAGAGAATCGAGTCAATCTGTGATCCCTGTGGGTGGCTTGCCAGCGATTGGCCGCAGAGCGGCCATGCATGTAACCCGCCAGAAAGATCTCGCCGACAGTTCACCCGAAAAATTCGTAAACCCGTGTTGCTGACACCTTTAGACTGGCGGCTCGTTTCGTTTGCAGCAGCACTTTATGTTTACTGAAAAAGCCTCAATACATCACATCGTCACTATTTATCGTCATAATGACAAATCATTCGTCAAATCAATGCACTTTGCGTCTTATCGTCGTACTCGCTTGCTTCTAGACTTCTTTCCCCGCGAGCTTTGCCTCCTCGTTCATCAGGAGCACGTCCTGTCTGCAACAGGTCACGGAGCCCAGCGCCTTGCATGCATCCGCCCGCGTGACAGTCGAGGCGGAATCACAATAAATCCAATAAAAAGGTCGGCAATGATCAACCACAACAGCGGCATTCCCTTTGCGCCTGATCCTGTGTTCGTCCTACAGGAGGCCTGCAAGTGAGTGCAGAAAAACCTGGCTTGAAGCGGGCACTCTCGCCCCGCCACCTGAACATGATCGCCATCGGCGGCTCCATCGGTACGGGGCTGTTCGTTGCCACCGGCGCGACCATCGCCACGTCCGGCCCCGGCGGCACGCTGCTGGCCTACGCCTTGATCGGGGTCATGGTGTACTTCCTGATGACCAGCCTTGGCGAGATGGCGGCGCATATGCCCGTCGCCGGCTCGTTCAGCACCTACGGCAGCAAGTTTGTCGAAGACGGCTTCGGTTTCGCCCTTGGCTGGAACTACTGGTACAACTGGGCGGTGACCATTGCTGCCGAACTGGTGGCTGCGCAACTGGTCATGAGCTTCTGGTTCCCGGATGTGTCGGGGGTTTACTGGAGTGCATTGTTCCTGGGCCTGATGTTCCTGCTCAACGTGATTTCGGTCAGAAACTTCGGTGAAAGTGAGTTCTGGTTCGCGCTGATCAAAGTCATCACCGTGGTGGTCTTCATCATCATTGGCCTGGCGACCATCTTTGGCTTGATGCATGGCATCGAATCGCCTGGCTTCAGCAACTTCACCAGCGGCGACGCGCCCTTCGTCGGAGGCTTCCAGGCGATGGTGGGTGTGGTCATGATCGCCGGCTTCGCCTTCCAGGGTACCGAGATCGTCGGCGTTGCTGCCGCCGAGTCGAAGAACCCGAGCAAGAACGTTCCCATCGCGGTTCGTCAGGTGTTCTGGCGCATTACGCTGTTCTACATCCTGGCGATCTTCGTGATCGGGATGTTGATTCCCTATACCGATCCGAGCCTGCTTCGTAATGACGCTACGGACATCAGCGTCTCGCCTTTCACCTTGCTGTTCGAACGCGCCGGCTTTGCCGCAGCGGCAGCGGTGATGAACGCAGTCATTCTGACGGCAATTCTCTCGGCCGGTAACTCGGGCATGTACGCTTCCACGCGGATGCTCTACAGCCTGGCGGTGCAAGGCAAGGCGCCGAAACTGTTCGCCAGGGTCTCGCGCAGCGGCGTGCCGCGCAACGCGTTGTACGCCACCACCCTGATCGGTGCGCTGTGCTTCCTGACCTCGGCATTCGGTGACAAGGTGGTGTACAACGCCCTGCTGAACACTTCAGGCATGTGCGGCTTCATCGCCTGGCTGGGTATCGCCGTCTCGCACTACCGCTTCCGCAAGGGCTTCATCGCCCAGGGCGGCCGCCTGCAAGACTTGCCTTACCGGGCCAAGTGGTTCCCGTTCGGCCCGCTGTTCGCCTTTGCCTTGTGCTTGTTTATTACCCTGGGGCAGAACTACAGCGCCTTGATCGGCGAGCGCATCGACTGGGGCGGCCTGGTGGCGACCTATATCAGCTTGCCGCTGTTCCTGGCCATCTGGCTGGGCTACCGCTTCAAGCACCGTAGTCGGTTGGTGAAGTACGGTGAAATGGATGTGGGTGGGCTGCGGGCGGATGAAGCGCTTTCGGCGAAGCAGCTGTTGGATGTGCCGGATGGGGCACGGCTTGATCTGAAACAGCGCTAGATAAATCCGAATGGAGCTCCTGGCGGAGCTCCATTGGTGGCCATTGCAATGCGCGCACCGCAGTCGCACTTGAGCCGTCAGCTATGGAAAGCCCCCGATTAGTAACCTTCCATGAACAACACAGCTTCCAATTGCCGCAGGCTGTAGGTTTTGTTCAAGCGCCGATTGAGCTGACTCAGCACCTTTTTCGCCAATTCATTCGCGTCGAGTTGAGCAGGCCAGGAAGTGTAGGCATTACGCCAGAAGGTAGCAGTGGCTCGCGGTCGAGAACCGCCTCTGCCAGCAATTTTTCCAAGGTGCGGATAGCTGTTCTTGAACGTATCGAGTTCGGAATCGCTCATGCACTGCTCGGCGATTGCAACCATGGCCGTTGCAACCCGCGAATCGTAGATAACGAAATCGTCCGGGTAGAAAATCGCATAGAGCTTGGTCCAGGCACTGTTGATCGATGCCGGTGTTTTTCGGCTCCGACTTTCTGCCCGAATCAGGTTATCCACCACGACCTGCGCATCGTCGGTCGGCAGTTGAACACCACCCCATGCGCAGATATCCGCGAACAACGTGAGCACCTGCGCGGCATTGGCGTGCAGGTCACCTTGCAGGTCCCGGGCCCTGCCCATAAAGCCCTGCAGGAGTAAATCGGTCGCAGCGTAGCTGACCGATGGGTTGGGCCAGAAATAGCTGGATAGGCGAGCATCGAAACCGACTACAGGCTGTTGCGGGTGATGGCTTCTGCGCTTTCTGTCGAAAATCTGGAAGGGCTCCTGTTCGAGGAAACAGGCAAGTCGTTCTTCAAGGACCGTGACCTGCGAACAAGCCAGGACAGGGAGGGGAGCGTCCTCGTTCCCGTCCAGCAACTCCTCCATTTCTTCGATGGCAATCACTCGGTAAAGACCTTCGGCTACCCGTTTGTACTTGGCCGGTTGCCCAGCTCTGACCCAATACCCGGTGTCTTCGGCATTGTTGGCCAGTTCGGTGCGGATATGGCTTTCGGCATAGAAGTCGAAACCCACTCGGTAGCGTTCCGCGTCAACGCCATTGGTACGGCGCAGAACCTTGCGCTCATCGCCCAGCAGGTCGGTCGATCTGAGCTCTCTCGCCAGCTTGCCATTTTGAACTTCCAGAATGATCGAGTCATGCAGTGTCACGCTATTGCTCCTTCGCGAATTGAAGTCCAATGCCATTTGTCTTTTGCCGTTGCAGCGATGCAACCAGCCAAATCAGGTTTTTAAAAAAGACGCCCTTCCAGGCGCAACAGATGCTCGCACCAGAATCTGTGCAGGCGCCCGTCAATGTCCGGGAAGTTGTGTGGGCTTTCCAGAAAGGTGATCAGCAACCGTGTCGCTTCCATGTGCCCCATCAGGGCAGCATGTTGCAGCCAGTAAAGGCCATTGGCCACATCATGGCGCATCGCGTCAGTCAGTGAAACCCGCCCCAACCCACAGGCGGCCTGCAGATCCCCTGAGGTGGCACCTCGCAGATACCAGATGTAGGCGATGTTGAGGTTCGAAAATTGTTCGTGGATACCACCCAACGCTGTCGCTGCACGGTGGATACCTTTGTTGAAGGCTTGTTCGTAATAATCGGCAGCTTCGGTGAGGTCCGCTTTCACTCCCTTGCCGTAGGCACGCTGTTCGGCCAGATTGAACAACGCTTCGCCACGTCCCTGTGCGGCCGCCAGTTTGTTCAATCGCCATGCCAGCTGGTGATTGGCCGGCACGCCGCGCCCGTTGAGCCATATCCAGCCGAGATCGATCAGGGCTTCGACATCCTCTTCCAGGGCCGCCTGGCGCAGGTGCGAGTAGTGCAGGGCCAGTGCCTGGTTATCCTCCAGCTGTTGTTCCGGGCTGACAACATTGAGCCCCTCTATGCCGCTCAGGCTGGGCTCGCTCGCCAGCTTGAACACACGCCGCGCCGGCATGCCGATACCCGAGTCATAGAATTGCGGCCCTGCTGGCGCTTGAAATTCCAGGCATTCAACCGAGGGGAGAAGGGTATCCAATACATGGATGATCGATATTTGCGTCACTGCACTCGCTCCTCTTTCGCTGTCTGGCTAGTATCGGCCTGATAACGACAGGACTTGTCGCACGGGGAGTCAGACGAAATGGATCAACGCACTACTGGCCCGGATGGCAAACGGGGGCAGGCGGCCATCACCCGTGATCGGCGCAATCGCTTGCACGCGAAGATTGCGGCAGCGGGCAAGACGGGCATTACGACGGCGGAGCTTGAATTTTTTCTTCAGGAAGAAGGCTTCAAGGAGGACATTCGCACGGTGCAGCGTGACGTGAAGCACCTGCGCGATGATCACGAGATCGTAATGGTAGAGGGTGACCCGGCGCCGCGGTGGTCTCTGGCCAAGACGTCCAGGTTGAACCTCACGGAGACACTCGCCAAACCCCCAACCGTGGACCCTAAACTGCTCAAGTCGGCCCGTGTGGCGCTGAGCATCGTTACCCTTTACGAACAGGCTAGCCATCTGCTGCACCAGGCCGCGCTGGACGACCTTGAAGAGCAATACCAGAGCTCGAAGCAGCTGTTGGAGAAGCACCTGCGCCACGAAGGCCGCTGGCTGGGCAAGGTCGTGATGGGCACCCAACAACTGCAGCTGCGCCAAGCGCAAATCAACGAGCGTTGGCTGCATGAAGTGCAGCTGGCGCTGCTCGGTGCTTACCAGCTCGAGGCGCTTTATTACTCGCAAAACAGTGCTCAAGAGAAGCGCAAGGTCATCAACCCGCTGGGTCTTTCCTATCAGGATTCGAGCATCTATGTGATCTGCACCTTTGCAGGCGAGGAGCTGGTGCGCACGTTACCGCTGCAACGCTTTCGCGAAATCAAACCGATGAGTGCGCGCGAAGCGGTTGTGCCAGCGGGTTTCAATCTGAAGGCTCACACACAGAGGTTGGTGGAGCCTGGTGCGATCACCCTTAAGCTTCGCATCAACGAAAAAATGCGGAGACGCCTGGACCCCAGCGAAACACCGCTCGCCGAACACCAGTGCTTCACCCGGCTGGATGAAAAGTGGTGGTTGCTGGAGTGCGAAACGACCTATTCACAAGGCCTGGTCTGGTGGGTTTTGAGCCATGGCGAGAGTTTGGAAGTGCTGGAACCTGCGAGGTTGCGCCAGAAGGTCGGCCAATGTGTGACGACCACAGCCAGTTACTACGCCAATAATCCGGACTTCGGTTAATTCTTGTGGGAGCTGGCTTGCCAGCGATGCAGGCACCGCACAGCAGCTGACACCGCGCGGATACCATCGCCGGCAAGCCGGCTCCCACAAAGTGCTCTCAGGTCGACTGCTCCACCCCATCAAGCAACGCATCCACCAACCCCTTGGCCATCTCGACCGAATGCAGGGTCGACCACAGCAAGCCCTGGCTGGCGGGGTCAATGCCGTCCAGGCCTTTAATGCCAGTGTCATAGGCACAGCGTAGATAGAGCGAGGCATGCACCAATGCGTCCTGGGCGGTGATGCCGGGCCTGACGCAGAAGAGTGGAGGGTGCCCGGCGTCGCAGTTGCCGAAGGCCGTGGTGGCGGTTGTGCAGGAGTTTGAGAGGGGTGGGTCTGGGACTATTTTTTTCATGGTGAGCTTTCCAGTCAGGATGAAGCTGCGTCCACTCGTTACCACACGAGAGGGTGGCAGCTGTACGCGGGGTGGTAAACCGGGGACTGGAATGCCGGCAGGCCCGAAGGCCTCCCACGTACAGCCGCCATAAGCGATTGCTTATGAGCTATCCAATCACACCTGGGTTACCACACCCGATCGCTGAACCTACAGCGACCGAGCCAGCCTAGGGAGATGGGTTTATAGCGACAAGCCAGCCGAGATAGACAGGCCACGTAGGGTATTTCCCAGAACACTGCATTCGCCAGCAATTAAACCTTTTGAAACACCAAACGTCGCGGCTCGCTCAGCGCGGGGTAGCGTTTCTGGCCATTCGTATCGCCGGCCAGTTCTAGTAGGGCGGCGGTCCTTCAAGGCTCGTGAACGAGATATGAATAGCAGGATGGGATAACCTGTCCGGCCACGCAAACGCTTCGGCTACGAGCACCCCGTTACAGGTAGACCAACTGATGGCCAAGAAACACATTCCCTTTGTTATTGCCTATGACTTCGACGGTACCCTGTCGCCGGGCAATATGCAGGAATACGACTTTGTACCGGCATTGGGCATCAAACCGGCCGAATTCTGGCGCGAAGCCAAGGCCATGGCCCAGGAGCAGCAGGCGGATGAGATCTTGGCCTATATGCGCTTGATGATTGAGCGGGCGAACGTTGCCAAGGTTTCGGTACGCAAGAAGAATTTTGCAGATTTTGGAGCGCACATACAGCTATTTCCAGGCGTACAGGACTGGTTCAAGCGCATCACCGAATATGGTCGCACCAAGGGCGTTAAGGTTGAGCATTTCATCATCTCGTCGGGGCTGCGCGAAATGATCGAAGGGACATCGATCAATAAGTATTTCACCCGCGTCTATGCCTCGGGCTTCATGTATGACCATAACGACATCGCGCACTGGCCAGCCTTGGCGGTGAATTACACCACCAAAACCCAGTATTTGTTCCGCATCAACAAGGGCAGTCTGGATGTGCACGATAATTCGGTGATTAACAAGTTCGTCGAACCCGCTGAGCGGCCTGTGCCGTTCAGCAATATGGTGTTTATCGGCGACGGTGAGACTGACATCCCTTCTATGCGCCTGGTCAAGAACCAAGGCGGCCACTCGATTGCCGTTTACGGCAAGGGCAAACGCGGTGCCCGTGACAAGGCGCACAGCCTGGTCAAGGAAGGGCGTACCAATCTAGCGACCACTGCCGATTACACTGATGGCTCGGCCATTGATCGCGCAGTAAAGGCGATGATCGACAAGGTGGTATCAGACCGCACTATTGCAGAGGCAGATGGCTGATATGAAGGATAACGACCTCATTCTCTACAGCACGGAAGACGGCTTGGCGCAGTTCACCCTGCGTGAGATGGACGGCCAGGTGTGGCTCACGCAATTGGAAATGGCCGAGCTGTATCAGACCAGCAAGCAGAATATCGGCAAGCATATTCAAGCTGTCATCGCTGATGGGGAGCTGGCTGAAGTGGCAGTTGTAAACCAAAAGTTTACTACTGCCGCAGATGGCAAAGACTACCTGACCCTCCTCTACACCCTGCCCATGATCATTGCAGTGGGCTACCGGGTACGCTCGACTCGTGGCACCCAGTTTCGTCAGTGGGCCACCCGCACCTTGAGTGAGTACATGCTCAAGGGCTTCGTCATGGACGACGCCCGCCTGAAGGAGCCCCGCTGGGACTACTTTGATGAGCTGCTCAAACGCATCCGCGACATACGTGCCTCGGAGAAGCGCTTCTACCAGAAAGTACGTGATTTGTTCACGCTAGCGGAAGATTACAGGGCTAATGAACAGGACACGGCGCGCTTATTTGCCGAGGTGCAGAACAAGCTGTTCTTCGCCGTAACCGGTCACACTGCAGCCGAGCTGATCGTGCGCCGTGCTGATGCCAGCGCACCGAATATGAACCTGCTCAGTTTCAAGGGCGACCGGGTACGCAAGGCCGATGTGGTGGTTGCCAAGAACTACTTGAATGCCGAGGAGCTGGATCAGCTCAACCGTCTGGTCAGCATGTTCCTGGATTTCGCCGAACTGCGCGCCCAGCAGCGCCAGCATTTGCAATTGGCCGACTGGCGAAAGTACATCGACAGCTTCATGGCTTTCAACGAGCAGCCCTTGTTGCGCTCAGCCGGCAGCATCAGCCACGAGCAAATGAAGCATGTAGCCCATGAGCGTTATGAGCAGTTCGATCAGAGCCGCCGAGGTATTGAAGCAAAAGAGGCGGATGCCCGGGAGCTGGCAGAGCTTGAACGCCTGGAAAAACGCCTGCGTAGTAATAACAAGCCAAGCTGACACCACCCTGCCAAGTGGGAGACCAGCAGATGGGGAATCATGCGCGACCATTGTTGGGACAAACTTCGGCTGTGATGTTGCTGACCACCCAAGAAACTACCCAAGAAACCACCCAAGAACCTACCCAAGAAGTAGGAACGGTGCGGGGGAAATTCGTAGCACTGTTGTGTCAGCATCTCCTACAAGGGTACCGGCCGGGCTTCGAGAACTCCCCAAACGCAAAAAGGCCCCGGCTTCTTCAGCGCGGGGCCTTTCAGGTACTGCGATATGGCGCACTCGGCGGGATTCGAACCCACGACCCCTGCCTTCGGAGGGCAGTACTCTATCCAGCTGAGCTACGAGTGCAGCGCGGGCGCCATCATACCCATCTCGGCGGTGGCCGTCCATGCCGGTAATTTGTTGTCGATTTTGCACGGGGCAACGTCTATAGGTGACGTTGATCTGAAAAATCCTCCACTCAGCCTATTTTTGTTCTTTTTTTCGAACAGCCTATTGTCCTTTCCCCCCTTTGATCCTAGGATTCGTTTGAGATTTCAAACGCTCCTGCCCGGGTGCTGGACAGCACGAACGAAATTCCGTGCGCTATATGTGCGCAGGCACAGTGAATGAATTCCTGACGGCAGCCCGCCTTGTGGCGCCTTTCTCACAATCAATAATACGCTCCGTGCCTGCACGGTGCTGTTAAGGAAGCCGACATGCAGCTTAAAGACGCCCAGTTGTTCCGCCAGCAAGCCTATATAGATGGCGTGTGGTTGGATGCGGACAACGGTCAAACCATCAAGGTGAACAACCCGGCAACGGGCGAAATCATCGGCACCGTGCCGAAAATGGGCGCTGCCGAAACCCGTCGTGCCATCGAAGCTGCCGACAAGGCGCTGCCGGCCTGGCGTGCCCTGACCGCCAAGGAACGCGCGGGCAAGCTGCGTCGCTGGTACGAACTGATGATCGAGCACCAGGACGACCTGGCTCGCCTGATGACCACCGAACAAGGCAAGCCACTGGCCGAAGCCAAGGGCGAGATCGTTTACGCCGCGTCCTTCATCGAGTGGTTCGCTGAAGAAGCCAAGCGCGTTTACGGCGACACCATTCCTGGCCACCAGCCAGACAAGCGCCTGATCGTGATCAAGCAGCCGATCGGCGTAACCGCGGCCATTACTCCGTGGAACTTCCCGGCAGCCATGATCACCCGTAAAGCCGGCCCGGCCCTGGCGGCTGGTTGCACCATGGTGCTCAAGCCTGCTTCGCAAACTCCGTACTCGGCCTTGGCCCTGGTTGAGCTGGCGCACCGTGCCGGCATTCCGCAAGGTGTGCTGAGTGTTGTCACCGGCAGCGCCGGCGATATCGGCAGCGAGCTGACCGGCAACCCGATCGTACGCAAGCTGTCCTTCACCGGCTCGACCGAAATCGGTCGTCAGCTGATGGCCGAGTGCGCCAAGGACATCAAGAAAATTTCTCTGGAACTGGGTGGCAACGCGCCGTTCATCGTGTTCGACGACGCCGACCTGGATAAGGCCGTCGAAGGCGCGATCATTTCCAAGTACCGCAACAACGGCCAGACCTGCGTCTGCGCCAACCGTATCTACGTGCAGGACGGCGTCTACGACGTGTTCGCCGAGAAGCTGAAAGCTGCTGTGGCCAAGCTCAAGATCGGCAACGGCCTGGAAGACGGCACCACTACCGGCCCGCTGATCGACGAAAAAGCCGTGGCCAAGGTCAAGGAGCACATTGCCGACGCTGTCAGCAAAGGTGCACAGGTACTGGCCGGTGGTAATACCATCGAAGGCAACTTCTTCGAGCCGACCATTCTGGTCAACGTGCCGAAGAGCGCAGCCGTGGCCAAGGAAGAAACCTTCGGCCCACTGGCGCCACTGTTCCGTTTCAAAGATGAAGCCGAAGTGATCGCGATGTCCAACGACACCGAGTTCGGCCTGGCTTCGTACTTCTATGCTCGCGACATGAGCCGTGTATTCCGTGTGGCTGAAGCGCTGGAATACGGCATGGTCGGCATCAACACCGGCCTGATCTCCAACGAAGTCGCGCCTTTCGGCGGCATCAAGGCTTCGGGCCTGGGCCGTGAAGGTTCCAAGTACGGCATCGAAGACTACCTGGAAATCAAATACCTCTGCATCAGCGTGTAATCCCGTAGCGCAGATGTTCAGCCAACGGCGCGCAAGAGCGCTCCGTTGGCTTTTTTTACACGAATTACGTCCTTGCGGCGCGGACGCTGCAGCAGTCGATCATCGCATGCTGCTGCAGTTGGCCCCGGCCGCTTAATCCTTGAACCACGCCGACCGATGAGCGGCGAATGAGGAAACCCATGAGCAAGACTAACGAATCCTTGATGCAACGCCGTGTAGCTGCCGTACCGCGCGGTGTTGGTCAGATCCACCCGATCTTCGCCGACTCGGCCAAGAACGCTACCGTGACCGACGTTGAAGGTCGCGAGTTCATCGACTTCGCTGGCGGTATCGCCGTACTGAACACCGGTCACGTGCACCCGAAAGTGATCGCTGCCGTTGAAGCTCAACTGCACAAGCTGACCCACACTTGCTTCCAGGTGCTGGCGTACGAACCGTACGTGGAAGTGTGCGAAAAGATCAACGCCAAGGTCCCAGGTGATTTCGCCAAGAAAACCCTGCTGGTGACCACAGGTTCCGAAGCTGTCGAAAACGCCGTGAAGATCGCCCGTGCCGCCACTGGCCGCGCCGGCGTGATCGCCTTCACTGGCGGCTACCACGGCCGTACCATGATGACCCTGGGCCTGACCGGTAAAGTCGTGCCTTACTCGGCCGGCATGGGCCTGATGCCAGGCGGTATCTTCCGCGCCCTGTACCCATGCGAGCTGCATGGCGTGAGCGTGGACGATTCGATCGCCAGCATCGAGCGCGTCTTCAAGAACGACGCCGAGCCGCGTGACATCGCCGCCATCATCATCGAGCCAGTCCAGGGCGAAGGTGGTTTCTACGTGGCGCCAAAAGCGTTCATGAGCCGTCTGCGCGCCCTGTGCGACCAGCACGGTATCCTGTTGATCGCTGACGAAGTACAAACCGGCGCTGGCCGTACCGGCACCTTCTTCGCCATGGAACAAATGGGCGTTGCCCCGGACCTGACCACTTTCGCCAAGTCGATCGCCGGTGGTTTCCCGCTGGCTGGCGTATGCGGCAAGGCCGAGTACATGGACGCCATCGCTCCAGGTGGCCTGGGCGGCACCTACGCCGGTAGCCCGATCGCTTGCGCCGCGGCCCTGGCCGTGATGGAAGTGTTCGAAGAAGAAAACCTGCTGGACCGCAGCAAGGCTGTCGGCGAGCGCCTGGTGGCTGGCCTGCGCAAGATCCAGGCTAAATACCCTGTGATCGGCGACGTGCGTGCCCTGGGCGCGATGATCGCGGTCGAGCTGTTCGAAGGCGGTGACAGCCACAAGCCTAACGCTGCTGCCGTTGCTCAGGTTGTGGCCAAGGCGCGTGACAAGGGGCTGATTCTGCTGTCCTGCGGCACCTACGGCAACGTTCTGCGTATCCTGGTTCCGCTGACCTCGCCTGACGAGCAGCTGGACAAAGGCCTGGCAATCATCGAAGAGTGCTTCGCCGAATTGGCGTAACTGCGACGTGATTGGCAAAAAACCCGCTTCGGCGGGTTTTTTTATTGCACTCGATCATGCAGCAGCCGCTAATGTGAACAGGAATTGGTACCTGGGAAGGTGCCAGGCATTGCGTTGGAGAGCTGAATGACTGCTGTAGTTTCATCTGCGGTACCGCATGTATTGATTGCGGAGGCGGACCCGTGGACGCGTGAGCTGTTATCGCAGCTGTTGCTCAGCGTGCGTTGCGATGCGCGCATGAGTGTGTGTGCCGATGGGCAGGAGGCGTTGCGGTTACTCAAGAAGCAACCGGACCTGATCATCGCCGATCGCGAATTGCCAGGTTTCGATGGCCTTGAACTGCTGCGCAACGTCCGGCACGTGCGACGTGCGCCAGTTGTGCCGTTTATCCTGTTGAGCAGCCGCAATGACAGCGCCAGCGTACGCGAAGCGCTGCCGCTGGCGCCGACGGCCTATCTGACCAAACCATTGAACATCGAGGCCTTGAGAGGGCGCTTGCACGACCTGTTGCTGGACGCTGGCCAGGAAGTCGTCTGCGAGGCTCCTGCCCTGAAGCCGAACATGACGCTCGAGCATTTCCTGGAGTCGCGTCGGGCCACCTCCGATGGCGGGCCCTTGCTGGCTGACGTGCAGTTGGCCGTTCAACGCAGCCTCAATTCCCATGGCTTGAACCTGAAGGTGCTGGAGGAAGAAATCCGTACCGACCCGCAGGTTACTGCTGTGTTGATCGCCGCCGCCAACAGTGCTGCACAGCACCGTGGCGGTGCCGTGCAGTCCTTGTTACAGGCATTGAACAAGCTGGGTTCGACCCAGAGCATGAACCTGATCCTTGGCCTGACCCTCAAGCGCAGCGCAAGGCTCAGCGAGCCGATGCTGGCCAGGTACGCCGAGCGTTATTGGGAGCTGTCCCTGCGCACCGCCGAATATGGCCACACCCTGGCCAGGGCGCTGGAGCTCGACCAGGAGCGCTGCTACTGCGCCGGGCTGCTGCATTGCCTCGGCGATCTGGCGCTGCTGCGTTGTCTGCAAGAGTGGAAGCTGGCAGGTGGAATGCTCGAAGAGCAGGTGATTACCGATTCGCTGGAGGCTTTCGGCGCCGCCTTCGGCTCGGCGCTCAGAACGCGCTGGCGCCTGCCGCTGGAGCTGCGGGAGCTGATCGCGGCGGTTTACCAGCTCGGTGGTGGCGTTTACTCGCGTGACGCGCTGGCCATGAACCTGGCAGCACAAATGGCCCGGCTGCCGGCCGATGAGGGGCTTGAAGCGATTGCCGGTGGCAAGGCGGCGCGGCTGTTGAGGATCAGCTTGGCGGAACTGAATCGGTTGCGGCGCAGCTGATTGCGACCGTTCCGGTCGATCGCTGGCAAGCCAGCTCCTACAAGGTCCGCGTACATCCTGTAGGAGCTGGCTTGCCAGCGATGAGGCCCGAAAGCCAACCTTTCATCCCACCACAATCTGATTCTTACCCTGTCGCTTGGCCTGGTACATCGCTGTGTCGGCGCGTGAGAACAGGTTGTCGAGCGCTTCGTCTGCCTCGGTCAGGCCGGTCAGACCCTGGCTCACGGTAACGCCATAGTCCTGGCCGTCCCGGCTGAAACTCAGCCGCTGGATTTCCCGCTGCAGTCGTTCGGCGATCTGCTTGGCCATGTGCGGCGCGCAACCCGGGAAGACCGCCGCAAACTCCTCGCCACCGATACGCCCGAACAGATCACCACGGCGCAATACGGCCTTGCCGGTCTCGGCGATGCGTTGCAGCACCTGATCACCTTCCTGATGGCCGTAGGTATCGTTGATGACCTTGAAGTCATCGATGTCCAGCAGCAGAAACGAAAGGGGTGAGCCCTGCGCGCATGCCAGCTCGAACTCCCGGTGGGCGCATTCAAAGAAGTGCCGGCGGTTGCTGCTCTGGGTCAGGACATCGGTCGTCGCCAGGCGGTGCAGTTCACCTTCGGCCTGCTTCTTGTCGGTGATGTCTTCGGCGATACCGACCACGATCAGCCGTTGCCCCGGGCCTGCCTGCTGATTGATGAAGCACTTGTCGCTGAGCCAGCGGATTTGCCCGTCGTTGCTGATGATGCGGTACTCGCGATCCTCGACCGCGCCCCTGACCAGCACATCGGCCAGGCTGCGTTCGGCGTAGTCCAGGTCATCGGGGTAAATGCTGTCGCGCCACTCGTTGTAGTCGGCCAGCAGCAGGCTGACCGAGCGCCCGAAAATCCGCTCGTAGGCCGGGCTGGCGTAGATCATCTGCTGGGTTTCCCAGTCGAACGCCCACAACACGGCATTCACGCTGACCAGCAGGGAGCTGATCAATTGTTCGCGCTCACTCAGCCGCGCCACTTCCCCCTGGGCATGCATCAACGCCATCAGCGTTTGCGCAGCATCGGGCAACTGGTTGAAGGGTAGTGGTGGTGGTGTTTTGTCGACCATAGCGGTGAGAGGCGAAATTCGTAGCGAAGTTCCGCAGGGCGCGCTCCAGGACGGGGCGCGCCGATCAGTGGCGTCAGGCCAGGGCAGGGCGCAACGAATAGGTTTTCAGTTGCGCGGCGAAATCGCGCAGCGACTGAATCCCGCTGGCTTCGGCTTCGTGAACCCAATCCTTGATGGCAGCGAGCATGTCATGACCGTTGGAGCTGGTCCGGGCCCAGATCTGTTGCAGGGCCAGGCGTTTCTCGTAGATCACTTTCAACGCCTGACTGTGCTCGAGCATGGTCTGGATACGTGCATGATGGCGCTCTTCAAGCAGGCTGGGTTCACGCGACAGCAAACGCTTGGCGCGGTGAAACTGGTGGCGGACCGAATGGTCGACCTTGGCCAGCTCCTGTTGAACCAGCGGCGCGATGACCAGCTTGCGGTATTGGGCCATGATCTGGAAGCGGTTGTTGAGGATGGCCATGGCGGTATCCATGTCCAGGTGGCCCTTGCCTTCGACACGATGGGCAATCGGCGCGACGCGCTGGACCTTGGCCAGGCGCAAGGCACTGAACAGCTTGATCCAGGCCCAGCCCATGTCGAACTCCCACTTCCTGACCGACAGCTTGGCCGAGTTGGGGTAGGTGTGGTGGTTGTTATGCAGCTCTTCACCGCCGATCAGGATGCCCCAGGGCACCAGGTTGGTCGCGGCATCGCGGCATTCGAAGTTGCGATAACCGACGGCATGGCCCAGGCCATTGATGACACCGGCGGCCCAGAATGGAATCCACATCATCTGGATGGCCCAGATGGTGATCCCGATGGTGCCGAACAACGCCAGGTCGATAAGGCCCATCAGCGCCACGCCGGCCAGCGGATAGCGCGAGTAAAGGTTGCGTTCGATCCAGTCTTCCGGGCAGTTCTTGCCGTAGATGCGCAGGGTTTCCGGGTTCTCGGCTTCGGCGCGATAGAGCTCGGCGCCTTTGCGCAATACCGTGGACAAACCCTTGATTACAGGGCTGTGCGGGTCGTCGATGGTTTCGCACTTGGCATGGTGCTTGCGGTGGATGGCGGTCCACTCGCGGGTGTTCTGCGCCGTGGTCAGCCACAGCCAGAAACGGAAGAAGTGCTTGAGCCCCGCATTGAGTTCAAGGGAGCGGTGGGCGGAGTAGCGATGCAGATAAACCGTGACGCTGACGATGGTCACGTGGGTCATCAACAGGGTGGCTGCCACCAGTTGCCAGGCTGACAGGTCGAGAAAACCGTTGTACCACATAGGCTGTATGGCCCTCGGATGAATAAAAACAGCAGCAGGCATTATCTCCGAGCCTATAAATAAAACCAGTCACCCTTTTAGATAAGAGTGGCTGAATGTTTCTACCCTATAATGCCCCACTTTTATGTGTGGATATTCAGGAACTTATGGCAACTTCTGCTCGAGTCGCTCTGCGCACGGCCGCGCTCTACCTCGTGGTTTCGGTCCTTTGGCTGCTGCTTTCTGATGAATTATTGAACAGCCTTTTCGATGGGTCGCCATCGCTGGAACGCTGGCGCCTGAGCAGCATCTACGCATGGGTCGTCTGCAGTGCCGGGCTCATGTTTTTCAACCGCAGCCGGTTGTATCGCCTGATCGGTGCCGGCGTGCAATTGCACAGAGAAGACCGGCAACGCCTGCGCATGGCGGCTGCGGTATTCGAAAGCACCCTGGAAGGGGTGCTGGTGACCGACCGCCAGGGCCTGATCGTGCATGTGAACCGGGCCTTCATGAACATTACCGGTTACCGGCAGGATGAAGTCCTTGGGCAGCAGCCGAACAAGTTCAAGTCCGGCCGCCATGGCCTCGGGTTCTACCAGCACATGTTCGCTACCCTGGCGGCAACGGGGCAATGGAGCGGCGAGATCTGGAACCGGCGCAAAAACGGTGAAATCTATCCGCAATGGCAAACCATCAGCACTGTCCATGATGACCATGGCCAGCTCAGTCACTATGTGGCGGTGTTCAGCGATGTCAGCGCGATCAAGCATTCGGAGCGCGAACTGGCCCACCTGGCTCACCATGACCCGCTCACTGACCTCCCCAATCGGTTGCTGTTCAACGCGCGAACCGAACAGGCCCTGGTCGCGGCCCAGGCCGGCAAACGTGGTTGCGCCTTGCTGTTGCTCGACCTCGATCACTTTCAAAGCATCAACGACGGCCTCGGCCACACCACTGGCGACCTGCTGCTCAAGGCGGTTGCCGAGCGATTGCAGGGGGTATCTGGCAACGGCATTACCCTGGCTCGCCTGGGCGGCGACGAATTTGCCATATTGGCCGAGCATTGCCAGCAGGCGGGAGAGGCCGCGGCGCTGGCGCTATCCATCATTGAGGGGCTCAAGGAGCCCTTCGTGCTCGCCAGGCATCAGCTGTTCATCGGCGCCAGTATCGGCATCAGCCTGTTCCCCAGTGACGCCTTGAACGCCGAGCAACTCTTGCGCAATGCCGACTCGGCGCTGTTCAAGGCCAAGAGCAGTGGCCGTGCCGGCTATGCGCTGTACACCGAGGAATTGACCGCCGACGCCCAGCAACGGGTGGAAACCTCCAGCGAATTGCGCCGGGCCCTGGAGCAGCAGGAACTTTGCGTCTACTACCAGCCCGTGCATGACCTGCTCAGCCACCGCATGATCGGCGTCGAGGCACTGGTGCGTTGGCAGCACCCGGAGCGTGGCCTGGTGCCGCCTGGAGAATTCATTGCGATTGCCGAGCGTACCGGCTTGATCAGCGAGATCGATACCTGGGTGATGCATCAGGCCTGCAGGCAAATGGTTCAATGGCAAGCCCAAGGGCGAGCGCTGGAGTTTGTCGCGGTGAATGTCTCGAGCCGCTTGTTCGCTCACCGCGACCTGTTCCAGCAAGTTGCCCGGATGCTGCGCGAGACGGGCCTGGATCCGGCTTGCCTGGAGATTGAAGTGACCGAAAGCGCGGTTATGGACGACCCCGAGGTCGCGCTGGAGCAACTGCACCGTCTGCGCGAACTGGGCCTGCGCCTGGCTATCGATGACTTCGGCACGGGCTATTCATCATTATTGCGGCTCAAGCGCCTGCCGGTGCAGAAGCTCAAGATCGATCAGGGCTTTGTCGCCGGTTTGCCCGGTGATGAAGACGATGCTGCCATCGTGCGGGTGATCATCGCCCTGGCCCAGAGCATGGGCATGCGGGTTCATGCCGAAGGCATCGAGCAGGCCGAGCAATCCCGTTTCCTGCTCGAACACCACTGTGACATGGGGCAAGGTTATTGGTTCGGTCGCCCCGTGCCGGAGGAACGGCTGAGCTGGTAATACCTCCTCAGCACCGGGCCAGAGCCCCTGCAGGTCGGCGCAATGTCATCTGCAGATCGCGCGATGATAACTCCTGCATTTTAGTTATATTAAAATTCTCAAATAGTATTTTTAAGAATAACTCTGCCTATCTACTATTGCTCTCAAGCCAGGAGCAGTCGCCAGCCAACGCAACTGCAGGCACCTCTCATTTCAGGAGCACGAACATGAGCGCATCTCTGCGTAGCGTTGACGGTCAGGACGAAGCAACCATTTTGCGCGAGATCCAGGCTGCCTTGCGCGACCTGCGTTTTGGCGCGGTGGAGATCACTGTTCACAACGCTCAAGTGGTGCAGATCGAACGCAAGGAAAAATTCCGTTTGCAGGCACCCAACAACAAACCCGGCTGAATCGAGCACCCGATGAACTCAGCCAGCCCGTCGTATAGCGTTCAGGCACGAATGCGGACCTGAAGCGCCATAGAAACTGCCAAAAACATTATTAGAAAAACGCCAATTTCAGGAGCTTCACCATGACCATCCGCCGTTATGCCCTGGCTGCTCTTGCCAGCGCTGTATTTGCCGGTTCCGCTGTTGCCAAGGACATCGAGCTGCTCAACGTGTCCTATGACCCGACCCGAGAGCTGTATCAGGAATTCAACGCCGAGTTCACCAATTACTGGAAGAAGACGCACCCTGAAGACAACATCAAAATCCAGCAATCGCACGGTGGTTCGGGCAAGCAGGCACGGGCCGTTATCGACGGGCTCCGCGCCGACGTGGTGACCCTGGCCCTGGCCGGTGACATCGACGAAGTCAGCAAGCTGGGCAAGAGCATTCCGGAAAACTGGCAGACCCGCCTGCCCGATGCCAGCACACCCTACACCTCGACCATCGTGTTCCTGGTGCGCAAGGGCAACCCCAAAGGCATCAAGGACTGGGGCGACCTGACCAAAAATGGCGTCGAAGTGATTACGCCGAACCCTAAAACCAGCGGCGGTGCGCGCTGGAACTTCCTGGCCGCCTGGGCGTATGGCCTGAAAGCCAACGGCGGTGACGAAGCCAAGGCCAAGGAATACGTGCAGAGCCTGTTCAAGCACGTACCGGTACTGGACACCGGTGCCCGAGGCTCGACCATCACCTTTGTGAACAACAATATCGGTGACGTGCTGCTGGCCTGGGAAAACGAAGCCTTCCTGGCCCTCAAGGAGCAAGGTGGCGACCAATTCGAAATCATCGCGCCTTCGATCTCGATCCTGGCCGAACCGCCAGTGGCCGTGGTCGACAAGAACACCGAGAAAAAGGGCACCAAGGAAGTTGCCGAGGCCTACCTCAAGCACCTGTACAGCACTGAAGGCCAGCGCATCGCCGCAAAGAACTTCTACCGTCCGCGTGACAAGGCAGTGGCAGCGGAATACGCCAAGCAGTTCCCGGAGTTGAAACTGGTCACTATCGACAAGGACTTCGGCGGCTGGAAAACTGCACAACCGAAATTCTTCAATGACGGTGGCGTGTTCGACCAGATCTACCAGGCGCAGTAACCTGTATTAGCCAGCACAAGGCCCGGGATTCGTTCCGGGCTTGTTGCGTTGACCAAGGACTCTTATGTCGCGTCGTATCTCCCCCGTCATACCCGGCTTCGGGCTGACGCTGGGCTACACCTTGGTGTACCTCAGCCTGATTGTGCTCATACCACTGGCGGCGATGTTCGTGCATGCCGCTCAACTCACCTGGGAACAGTTCTGGGGCATCATCACGGCACCTCGCGTGCTGGCAGCGCTGAAGCTGAGTTTCGGCACGGCGCTGTATGCCGCCATCATCAATGGCGTTATCGGCACGCTGCTGGCCTGGGTGCTGGTGCGCTATACCTTCCCCGGGCGCAAGGTGATCGATGCAATGATCGATCTGCCGTTCGCCCTGCCCACCGCGGTCGCCGGCATCGCCCTCACGGCGCTGTACGCACCCACCGGGCTGGTTGGCCAGTTTGCCACCGACCTGGGCTTCAAGATCGCCTATACCCCGTTGGGGATCACCCTGGCACTGACCTTCGTCACCCTGCCGTTCGTGGTGCGTACGGTGCAGCCGGTACTGGCCGACATCCCTCGCGAAGTCGAAGAAGCCGCTGCCTGCCTGGGGGCCAAGCCTTTGCAGGTGTTCCGCTACATCCTCGTGCCGGCCTTGCTGCCCGCCTGGCTGACTGGTTTTGCCCTGGCCTTTGCCCGTGGCGTCGGCGAGTACGGTTCGGTGATTTTCATCGCCGGCAACATGCCGATGAAAACCGAAATCCTGCCGCTGCTGATCATGGTCAAGCTCGACCAATATGACTACACCGGCGCCACCTCCATCGGCGTGTTGATGCTGGTGGTTTCCTTCGTCCTGTTGCTGCTGATCAACTTGTTGCAGCGGCGCATCGAAACCCCATAAGGAGGCCCGGAATATGTCCAATTCAACGCTTGCCGCCGCTTCCTCGGCCAATGCTGCCCGCCGTGGCAGTGCCGCTTCGCGGCGGATTCTGATCGGATTAGGCTGGCTGATTTTTGCTCTGTTCCTGTTGCTGCCGTTGTTTATCGTGGTGTCTCAGGGGTTGAAGCTCGGCCTTGGTGCGTTCTTTACCGCGATCTTCGAGCCCGATGCACTTTCGGCACTGAAACTGACGGTGATCGCCGTGCTGATTTCGGTACCGCTCAACCTGGTGTTCGGCGTCAGTGCTGCCTGGTGCGTTAGCAAGTACTCGTTCCGTGGCAAGAGCATGCTGGTGACCCTGATCGACTTGCCATTCTCGGTGTCGCCGGTGATCGCCGGCCTGGTCTACGTGCTGATGTTCGGTGCCCAGGGCTTGTTCGGGCCGTGGTTGCAGGACCACGATATCCAGATCGTCTTCGCCCTGCCGGGCATCGTCCTGGCGACCATCTTCGTCACCGTGCCGTTCGTGGCTCGTGAGTTGATCCCGTTGATGCAGGAGCAAGGGACTCAGGAAGAGGAAGCCGCACGCCTGCTGGGCGCCAACGGCTGGCAGATGTTCTGGCATGTCACCGTGCCGAACATCAAATGGGGTCTGATCTACGGTGTGGTGCTGTGTACCGCGCGGGCGATGGGTGAGTTCGGGGCGGTCTCGGTGGTTTCGGGGCATATCCGCGGCGTGACCAACACCTTGCCGCTGCATGTCGAGATTCTCTACAACGAATACAACCACGTTGCCGCGTTCGCCGTTGCGAGCCTTTTGCTGATTCTGGCGCTCTTCATCCTGCTGCTCAAGCAGTGGAGCGAATCCCGTATTAACCGCCTGCGCGCCAGCGCTGCGGAGGAATAAGTCATGTCGATCGAAGTCCGTAATGTCAGCAAGAACTTCCATGCTTTCAAGGCGCTGAACAGCATCAATCTGGACATCCAGAGCGGTGAGCTGGTGGCGTTGCTTGGCCCCTCAGGCTGCGGCAAGACCACTTTGCTGAGGATCATCGCCGGCCTGGAAACACCCGATCAGGGCAGCATCGTTTTCCATGGCGAAGACGTTTCCGGCCACGATGTGCGTGATCGCAACGTCGGCTTTGTATTCCAGCACTACGCCTTGTTCCGCCATATGAGCGTGTTCGACAACGTCGCCTTCGGCCTGCGCATGAAGCCCAGGAACGAGCGGCCGAGCGAGAGCAAAATCGCCGAGAAGGTGCACGAGCTGTTGAACATGGTTCAGCTCGACTGGCTCTCGGACCGCTACCCGGAGCAACTGTCCGGTGGTCAGCGCCAGCGTATCGCCCTGGCCCGTGCCCTGGCGGTCGAACCCAAGGTGTTGCTGCTCGACGAACCTTTCGGCGCACTCGATGCCAAGGTCCGCAAGGAGTTGCGGCGCTGGCTCGCGCGGCTGCACGAGGACATCAACCTGACCTCGGTGTTCGTGACACACGACCAGGAAGAAGCCATGGAAGTCGCCGACCGCATCGTGGTGATGAACAAGGGCGTGATCGAGCAGATCGGATCGCCGGGAGAGGTGTACGAGAACCCGGCCAGCGATTTCGTCTACCACTTCCTGGGCGACTCCAACCGTCTGTACATGGGCAATGACCAGCATGTGCTGTTCCGCCCGCACGAGGTGTCGTTGTCACGCCATGAGCTGGAAGATCACCATGCCGCCGAAGTGCGCGACATTCGTCCGTTGGGCGCCACTACGCGGGTGACCTTGAAGGTGGAGGGGCAGAGCGACCTGATCGAGGCGGAAGTGGTGAAAGATCACGACAGCCTGATCGGGCTGGTGCGGGGCGAGACCTTGTTCTTCAAGCCGAAGGTTTGGCAGCAGGTGCCGAACATTTAGTGGCGGTTGGGCCGGGCGTCGCCCGGCCAATCGCTGGCAAGCCAGCTCCCACAAGGGGTGATGTGGTTCACGAAATTGTGATTCAACACAGGTCCACTGTGGGAGCTGGCTTGCCAGCGATCGACTCGGAGTCGCGCCCGACCGAAGCGGTCGTGCTTTCATCGCAACGCCACAGGCCCCGTATTGCGCTCGATTTCCCGCTTCAACTCCAACCGCATCCCCATCAAAAACCCCAACTCCGCCACCACGAACAACGGCCCGACGATCAACCCCGTGACATCATCGACAAACGCCGGCTTGCGCCCCTCGTAGTAATGCCCCACAAATTGAATCACCCAACCGATCACGAACAAGCTCACCCCGGCGCCAAGCCAGACCAGCGTGCTCTGTTGGGCAAGAACCTGCCCCGCCCACAGGCACAGGCCCAGAAGCATTGCCATCAGCACGCCGAAACGTTGGTCCAAGCGCAGATAGAACCAGGCCGAGGCCATCGCGGCCAGCGCCGCGGGCGACAACCATGCGCCGGCAACAGACCAGCCCGGACGCGACAGCAATACCGTGACGGCGACCACGATCATCGGCACACCGATGAAGTGGGTGGCGATATTGCGCGGGTCGCGGTGGTAGGCCGCGTATCGGCTGAGGTGCTGGACGAGGTTTTTCATTGTTATTCCTCTTGATCAAAGTCAGATCAGGCTATCGCGATACTGCCCCGGCGACAGGCCGGTCCAGCGCTTGAAGGCCCGGTTGAAACTGCCGGTATCGGCAAACCCGAGCAAAGAACTGATCTCGCTCAAAGAGCTGTTGGCGTCGCGCAGGTGTTGCAGCGCCAGGTTTTGCCGACACTCGTCGAGCAGGCTGTCATAGCGGCAGCCTTCATCAGCCAGGTGGCGCTGCAGGCTGCGCAGGCTCAGATGCAGGGCTTGCGCGATCTTGTCGGCCGAGGGTACGCCTTCGGGCAGTTGTACCTCGATGGCCTGGCGCACCCGGCGTTCCCAGGTTAACGGTTGCAGTATTTCGAGGGTGCGGTTGAGTACCCTTTCATTGTGTTGGGCCAGTTCCGGGTTGGCATCGTCCAGGTGGCAATCGAAGTCGGCGCAAGCGAACTCCAGGCGATTCTCCTGGGCGCCAAATTCGATTGGCGCGCGCAGCACCGAGTGCCAAGGCGACGGGTCTGCCGGTTCCGGCCGGGTCAGGGCCACCGCCAGCGGCGCGTAGTCACGGCCAAGGCGGTTGCGGCAAGTGCGCACGTAAATCGCCATGAAGGCGTCGATGGCTTCGGGTGCCGGAGGGCTGCTGGCTTGTGGCAGTTGCAGGCGAAACAGGTAGCGCCCTTGTTCGCGGCTCAATTGCAGGGTGAGGGCATCGCTGTCCACCTGGTGATAACGCACGATTCGCTCGAACACCTCTCGCAGACTGCCACTGGCCACCAGCGCATAGCCCAGGGCATGGAAAGTGGTGGGGCTGACGAAGCGCGACACCCGCAGCCCGATAGCCGGATCGCCGCTGGCCTCGACCGCCAACTGCCACAGGCGCGTAGTGGCCGTCAGCGGATAACGGGCATTGGGATCGTCCATCCACTGTGGGTCGAGCCCGGCCTGGCGGCAAAGCTCGGTGCTGTCCAGACCCAGGGCATCGAGCTGTTTGCGCAGGGCGCGGGTCCAGCTGGCGAGGGAAGTCGGTTCAGGCATGCTGATAGGCGTTTCCGGTCAACAGGTGGCGTTCAAGGCGAAGGCCTGTCTTTTTGTTCTAGCACACAGTGTGATCCTCACAATCAGAGGATGGAAGCTTGCAGAGCCAAGGAGTGTCATTCAATTGATGGTTGAAAGGGGTATGAGCGTCAACGAGTTCGACATCTTTACTCGCGCCAATCGACTCACCGGGCGGGTCAAGCGTTGTGCAATGTATATTCTATTTAGGTCTAATAAGTTAGTAAAAAATTACTTTAAGAAATAATAAACGAAGCCAATAATTCACTCAGCGAGAGGGCGTCGCGGCGCCCTTTGTGCTCTGAATTTTGAACTGGTTATCGGGGCCGAACCTCTGGCAGGGGGCGGCCATTTTTTTTTGCAAAAACCATCAATATTCCTTAATTGCATAAATAAATAGCTTCTTATTCCTTAACGAATATATGGCTCGTCTTTATACTTTGCCCAAGAACGCAAACGATGCAGGAGGCGCACCCCATGCGCAACGAGTCGATCCGTTACCTGATTGTGCCGGGCTGGCAAGGTTCGCCGGACGATCACTGGCAGACCCACTGGCAGAACAGTTTGCCCAACAGTGCGCGCGTGGAACAGGCCGACTGGCTGACGCCCAAGCGCCAGGACTGGGTTGCCGCGCTGGAACAGGCCATTGCTGTCGACAGCTCGCCGGTGATTCTGATCGCTCATAGCCTGGGGTGCATCACCGTCGCGCATTGGGCCAGCCAGGCGTCGGTCAGTCTGTTGCGTCGGGTGCGCGGCGCGTTGCTGGTCGCGCCAGCGGATGTCGAACGCCCGGCCTGCGCGCCTGCCTTGCGCAACTTCGCGCCGATCCCTCAGCACCTGTTGCCGTTCCCCTGCCAGGTGGTCAGCTCCGACAACGATGCCGCTGTCAGTGCCCCCAGGGCGATGCACCTGGCACGTGCCTGGGGTGCGGAGGCGGGGATTCTCGCAGGCGCCGGGCACATCAACGTCAAGTCCGGGCACCAGCGCTGGGAGCAAGGTTTCGCATATCTGTATCGCCTGCAAAACCGGCTGGAACAGCACGCTTTACGCCGCGCCTGATTTTCACGGCGCTTCAATGATTCTGCTTAAAACGCCCAGGCCCTCGAGCGGCCTGGGCGGGAGTTCGCCATGAGTTTTCATGAAATCTTCGGTCAACCATTGCTGACGTTTCCCGAGGCCGACAAGAGCCCGTTGAGCATCCGTGCCAAAGCCCTGGTCTTCGTCGACCCGCGTTCGCGGCAGCTGCGCGAAGCGCTTGAAGAACTGGCGCCGCGTGCACTGCCGGTGCTCATTCGCGGGGAGACCGGCACCGGCAAGGAATTGCTGGCAAGGCAGATCCATCGTGCCAGTGATCGCGGCGGCCTGTTCGTCTCGGTCAACTGCGCAGCGATCAGTCCCACCTATGCCGATGCCGAGCTGTTCGGCTACAGCGCCGGGGCCTACAGCGGTTCGGCCGGCAGCCGGGCGGGCTGGTTCGGTTCGGCCAATGGCGGGACCCTGTACCTGGATGAAATCGGCGATCTGCCCTTGCCCATCCAGTTCAAGTTGCTTGCTGCCCTGGAAAACCATGAAGTCACCCGCGTCGGCGCGCAACAACCGAGCCCGGTGGACGTGCGTCTGGTCGCCGCGTCGAGCATCGACCTGGCCCAGGCCGTTGCGGCTGGCAAATTCCACGACCGACTTTATCGCTACCTCAGCGAAGGAAGTTTGCTCCTGCCGGCCCTGCGCGAGCGGGTGGGGGATATTCTGCCCCTGGCCGAATACTTCATCGGTATCTACAGCCAGCGCCTGAACCTGGCCGTGCCATTGATCAGTGCGGCTGCGCAAACGGTACTGGAGCAGCACAACTGGCCGGGCAACACCCGTGAGCTGGAAAACGTCATTCATTTTGCCCTGCTGGTCAGCAGCGGCGAGGAGATCCTGCCCGAGCACCTGAACTTGCCCGTCGCGCTGGAGCCTGTGCTTGGGCTTGAGCAGCAATTGGAGCACGCCTTGGCCCAGGGCGACCGGTTGCAGCTTTCGGCATTGAAATCGCTGCTGGAAAAAAGCCTGCTGCGCCTGACGCAGAGCTTGGGCTAGAGCCCCGCATCAGGCGCTCGAGATGGCCTTTTGCTTTGGTTGTAAGAAATGGAATAAGAAGCTAAGTAAAAGATATTGTTCTGGCATAAAAAATCTCGGTATTGTCCGCTCCACGCCAGCGATCACTCATGCCTGGCACCATTTTTGAGCCGTCACTGTGCGGCCGAGATATTCGAATAAGGACTCTGCATGAAAAAGGCTCTGTTGTTCACTGCGTTGGCGGCCGCACTGTCGGTGGCAGGTTTCGCCCAGGCTGGAGAAAAGTTGCTGGTAGCCGCTACTCCGGTACCCCATGCCGAAATCCTCGAGCTGATCAAGCCAGCCCTGGCCAAGGAAGGCGTGGATCTGGAGATCAAGGTCTTCACCGACTATGTGCAGCCCAATGTGCAGGTCGATCAGAAGCGTCTGGACGCCAACTACTTCCAGACCCTGCCGTACCTGAAGAGTTTCAACGAAGGTAAAGGCACCCACCTCGAAACGGTGATCGGCGTTCACGTCGAACCTTTCGGCGGCTACTCGAAGAAGGTCAAGAGCCTGAGCGAGCTCAAGGATGGCGCCACCGTGGCCATCCCTAACGAAGGCAGCAACAGTGGTCGCGCCCTGCTGCTGTTGCAGAAGGCCGGCCTGATCACCCTGAAAGATCCGAAAAATGCCCTGGCCACGCCAAAAGACATCGCCAGCAACCCGAAGAACCTGAAGTTCAAGGAACTGGAGTCGGCCATGCTGCCGCGCGTGCTGGACCAGGTCGACCTGGACATGATCAACACCAACTATGCGCTGGAAGCGGGCTTGAATCCGGCCAAGGATGCATTGGTTATCGAAGGCAGCGACTCGCCTTACGTGAACTTCCTGGTCGCCCGTCCTGACAACAAGGACAGCGTGGCGATCCAGAAACTTGCCAAGGCACTGACCAGCCCGGAAGTGAAGGAATTCATTGCCAAGAAGTACAGTGGTGCGGTTCTGCCGGCGTTCTGAGTCGCCTGTAACCGGTCTTGAAAGTTTCCACGCCGACGGCTAACACCAGCGTCGGCGTTTTTGCATCTGCGGGTTCCTTGCCGCCCCAGTATAAACGGCAAGTGTACGTAGTAGAGTAGGCACTCAAGGAACCGTGATCTACGCTAACAAGCGCAGAATCACAGAGCTGCACAGCACACGCAAGGAGCCTGCATGGCTGTTCTACGATCGAAGTTCATCGTCGGCCTGGGAGTGCTGGCCGTACTCGTCGGGTGTGGCGAGCAAAACCCCACTGAGCCACAGCGCCCCCGGGTCAGCGTCCAGCAAGTCAAGGCGGCGGATTTTGCGGCGGCCGTGACGTTGACGGGCGATGTGCAGGCCCGGGTACAGACCGATCTTTCATTCCGGGTCGGTGGCAAGATCATTTCCCGAACAGTCGATGTCGGTGACCGGGTGGCCGCCAGGCAAGTGCTGGCCAGTCTCGACCCCAAGGACCTGCAAACCAGTGTCGACTCAGCCGTGGCCGAAGTGTCCGCCGAGCAGGCACGGGTCAAGCAGGCCAGCGCGGCGTTCGTCCGCCAGCAGAAGCTGCTGCCCAAGGGCTACACCAGCCAAAGTGAATACGATTCCGCCGAAGCGGCGCTACGCAGCAGCCAGAGTGCCCTGAAGGCGGCGCAGGCACAGCTGGCCAATGCCCGTGAGCAGCTCAGCTACACCGCACTGTTTGCCGAGGCGCCGGGTGTGATTACGGCGCGGCAGGCCGAGGTGGGCCAGGTGGTGCAGGCCACGGTGCCGATCTTCAGCCTGGCCCGTGACGGTGAGCGCGATGCGGTATTCAACGTCTATGAATCACTTCTGGTCGGCGCCAGCAAGGATCGACCGATCACGGTCAGCCTGGTCGACAACCCGAAAATCCAGGCGCTCGGCAAAATCCGTGAAGTGACCCCGGTGGTCTCCGCCGAAAGCAGTACGGTGCAGGTCAAGGTTGCCTTGACGGCATTGCCGGCGGGGATGGACCTTGGCTCCGTCGTCAGCGCGACCGGGGATGTCCAAAAGGGCGAAACCAGTATCGAGTTGCCCTGGTCGGCATTGACCAAAGGGCTGCACGAGCCCGCCGTATGGGTGGTCGATGGCGAAAACAAGGTGAGCCTGCGCTCGGTCAAGGTCATGCGTTACCTGACCGGTAGAGTCATTCTCAATGATGGCCTCAAGGATGGGGAAACAGTGGTGGTGGCTGGCGGACAGTTGTTGCACCCGGGCATGGAAGTGGAAATCGCCAATGCGAGCAAGGATGGAGTCGCGCCATGAAGCATTTACCGATGCTTGTGCTGTGCGGCCTTGTACTCGCCGCCTGTTCAGAACAGGAAGCACCTGCCGAGCCTGTGCGGCCAGTGCTGTTCGTGACGGTCCAGCAGCAGAGCCAGGAGCAGTTCGGGCGCTTTGCCGGAAGCATCCAGGCGCGCTTCGAAAGCACCCTGGGCTTTCGTGTATCCGGGCGTATCGCCCAGCGCCTGGTCGACGTCGGCAGCCAGGTCGAGAAAAGTGCGTTACTGGCAGTCCTCGACCCCACCGATCAGCAGAACCAGTTACGTGCCGCTGAGGGTGACCTCGCCAAGGTCCAGGCGCAGCTGATCAATGCCCAGGCCAATGCGCGGCGTCAGCGTCAGCTGTTCGACCGGGGCGTTGGGGCTCAGGCGCAGCTGGACATCGCCATGACAGATCTGAGTACCACGAAAGCTTCGCTGGACCAGGCCAGGGCGGCTGTCAACCAGGCCCGTGATCAACTCGCTTACTGCGAACTGCACACCGATCATGCTGCCGTCGTCACTGCCTGGCATGCCGAGGCGGGCGAAGTGGTCAGCGCCGGTCAGGGCGTGGTGACACTGGCACGCCCGGACATCAAGGAAGCGGTGATCGACCTGCCTGCCACGCTGGCCGAGCAATTGCCGGTCGGTATCGAGTTTCAGGTCGCAGCGCAACTGGACCCGAGCATCAACACCACCGCGACCTTGCGCGAAATCGAGCCGCAGGCCGAAAGCACGACGCGCACACGCCGTGCCCGACTGACCTTGGCCAACACGCCAACGGCATTCAGGCTGGGCACTGCGATCAGTGTCACCCTCAGTTCGGCGATCGCGCCGCGTACCGAGTTGCCGCTCAATGCTCTGTTGGAGGTCGACGGTCAGACCCGCGTCTGGGTGATCGACCCCCAGACTCAGACCGTTTCGGAACGTGCGGTCGAAATCGCCAGCCGCAGCGAGGATTCAGTGGTGCTGGCGTCGGGTGTAAAGGCCGGTGAGCGGGTAGTCACCGCGGGCGTGAACAGTCTCAAGCCGGGACAGAAGGTTAAAGTGGACAAGGAAGACCAGTGATGAAAGAAGGCTTCAACCTGTCCGAATGGGCGCTCAAGCACCAATCCTTTGTCTGGTACCTGATGTTCGTCGGATTGTTGATGGGGGTATTTTCCTACTTCAATCTGGGTCGCGAGGAAGACCCTTCCTTCGCCATCAAGACCATGGTGATCCAGACCAGTTGGCCGGGGGCGACCCAGGAAGAAACCCTGGACCAGATCACCGACCGCATCGAGAAAAAACTCGAGGAGTTGGACTCGCTCGACTATGTGAAAAGCTACACCCGGCCCGGCGAGTCGACGGTGTATGTGAACTTGCTCGACACCACCAACGCCAAGGACATCCCGCAAATCTGGTACCAGGTGCGCAAGAAGCTCCAGGATATTCGCGGTCAGTTCCCGCCGGGTATCCAGGGGCCGGGCTTCAACGATGAGTTCGGTGACGTGTATGGCTCGATCTACGCGTTCACGGCCGATGGCTTGTCCATGCGCCAGCTGCGCGACTATGTGGAGCAGGTCCGCGCCGAGATTCGCGAGGTGCCCAACCTGGGCAAGGTCGAGATGATCGGCCAGCAGAATGAAGTGATCTACCTGAACTTCTCCACACGCAAACTGGCAGGCCTAGGTCTGGACGAGCGTCAAGTGGTGCAGGCCTTGCAAACCCAGAATGCGGTGACCCCGGCAGGGGTGATCGAAGCCGGCCCCGAGCGAATCTCGGTACGTACCTCCGGGCAGTTTGCCTCGGAGAAGGACCTGGAAGCAGTCAACCTGCGCTTCAATGATCGTTTCTACCGGTTGGCCGACATTGCCGACATCAGCCGGGGCTATGTCGACCCGGAGTCGCCCATGTTCCGCTTCAATGGCCAGTCGGCCATCGGCCTGGGCATCGCCATGAAGGCCGGTGGCAATATCCAGGCGTTCGGCAAGGATCTTCACGCGAAAATGGACAGCCTGATCGCCGATTTGCCCATGGGGGTCGGCGTGCATATCGTTTCGGACCAGGCCGTTGTGGTCGAGGAGGCGGTCGGCGGCTTCACCAGTGCCTTGTTCGAAGCCGTGGTGATCGTGCTGCTGGTGAGCTTCATCAGCCTCGGCGTGCGCGCCGGGCTGGTGGTGGCCTTCTCGATTCCGTTGGTGCTGGCGATGGTCTTCGTGTTCATGGAGTACAGCGGCATCACCATGCAACGGATCTCCCTTGGCGCCCTGATCATTGCCCTGGGGCTGTTGGTGGACGATGCCATGATCACCGTGGAGATGATGGTCACTCGGCTGGAGCTGGGCGAGACTAAGGAGCAGGCGGCGACGTTCGCCTACACCTCGACGGCGTTCCCGATGCTCACCGGTACCCTGGTGACGGTGGCCGGGTTCGTACCGATCGGCCTTAACGCCAGTTCTGCCGGGGAATACACCTTCACCTTGTTCGCAGTGATTGCCGTGGCCATGCTGGTGTCCTGGGTCGTGGCGGTGCTGTTCGCGCCGGTGCTCGGCGTGCATATCCTCAGCACGGACGTCAAACCGCACGCCGAGGAGCCGGGCCGCATCGGCAAGGCTTTCAACCATGGGCTGCTGTGGTGCATGCGTTTTCGCTGGACCACGATCGTCATCACTGTGCTGTTGTTCGTGTTGGCAGTATTTTCCATGCGATTGGTGCAAAACCAGTTCTTCCCGGCGTCCGATCGCCCGGAAATCCTGGTGGACCTGAACCTGCCACAGAACGCCTCGCTCGACGAAACGCGCAAGGCCGTCGACCGCCTGGAGGCAACGCTCAAGGGCGACCCGGACATCGTCCGCTGGAGTACCTACATCGGCCAGGGCGCGATCCGTTTCTATCTGCCGCTGGACGTGCAGCTGCAGAATCCCTACTACGCGCAACTGGTGATCGTCAGCAAGGATTTCGAGGCGCGCGAGGTCTTGAGCGAGCGCCTGCGCAAGCGACTGCGCGATGACTTCGTCGGTATCGGCAGCTTTGTCCAGGCGCTGGAAATGGGGCCGCCCGTCGGTCGGCCGATCCAGTACCGGGTCAGCGGCAAGGACATCGACCAGGTGCGCAAGCATGCGATCGACCTGGCGACCTTGCTCGACAAGAATGAGCATATCGGCGAGATGATCTACGACTGGAACGAGCCCGGCAAAGTCCTGCGCATCGATATCGCCCAGGACAAGGCGCGGCAGTTGGGCCTGTCATCCGAAGACGTGGCCGACTTGATGAACAGCATTGTCACGGGCTCCACCGTCACGCAGGTGCGCGACAGTATCTACCTGATCAATGTGGTCGGGCGGGCTGTCGATAGCGAGCGGGGGTCACCGGAGACCTTGCAGAACTTGCAGATCGTTACGCCCAGTGGCACGTCGATTCCGCTGCTCTCCTTTGCCACCGTACGTTATGAGCTGGAACAGCCGCTGGTATGGCGACGTGACCGCAAACCGACCATCACCATCAAGGCAGGGGTACGCGACGAAATCCAGCCCACCGACCTGGTCAAGTTGCTGAAGCCGGAGATCGACCAGTTCGCCGCATCCCTGCCACCTGGCTATAGCGTCGCCACCGGCGGTACCGTGGAATCGAGCGGCAAGGCCCAGGGGCCGATCGCCAAGGTGGTGCCGTTGATGCTGTTTTTGATGGCGACCTTTCTGATGATCCAGTTGCACAGTGTGCAGAAGCTGTTCCTGGTGGCCAGTGTCGCGCCGCTGGGGCTGATCGGTGTGGTGCTGGCGCTGATTCCTACGGGCACGCCGATGGGCTTTGTAGCGATCCTGGGGATCCTGGCGCTGATCGGCATCATCATCCGCAACTCGGTGATTCTGGTGACCCAGATCGAAGCGTATGAGCGCGATGGCCTGGCACCCTGGGATGCGGTGATGCAGGCCACGGAGCACCGGCGTCGGCCGATTCTGCTGACCGCTGCCGCCGCCAGCCTGGGCATGATTCCTATTGCTCGCGAAGTGTTCTGGGGGCCGATGGCGTATGCGATGATCGGCGGGATCATTGTCGCGACCCTGCTGACGTTGCTGTTTTTGCCGGCGCTTTATGTGGCCTGGTACAAGATCAAGGAGCCGGTCAATAAAGCTGCGCACTAACCTGTAGCCGCTGCCGCCAGGCTGCGCTGGACCGGGGTCGCGCACGACACCGCAGGGGCTCCCCGGCGATCTTGAAATCCTGCGCCCGCTAACGCGCGCGAGCGCAGCCTGCGGCAGCGGCTACAGGGTGGTGTGATTCAGGTCTTGCGCCAGACGCTCGCCAACCACGGCTGCTGCTCACGCGGCAGCCCGGCAGGCCGGTAGTAATGCTCCAGCTCCACAAACCCCGCCGCCGTCAGCAACTGCTGCCAGTGCTCAAGGTCGTGATACGCCCCATAGCGGTTGCCATTCCAGCCTTCCTGGTTTTCCCCGCGCGGGTTGGAGCTGAACAGCACGCCACCCGGCTTGAGCGTGGCATGCAGCTGGCGCAGTACTCGTGGCAGTTCCTGAACGGGAACATGGAACAGCGCCGCATTGGCGAAGATCCCGTCAAAGCGGCTATCGGGTAAATCGAGCTTGAGAAAGTCCTGCTGCCAGACCTCGCAGCCACTGTCGGCGTGGGCCATTTCGGCGAAGCGCTGGGCGCCATCCAGGCCGATGGCGACGTGGCCCAGGCGGGTGAAGGTTTTCAGGTCGCGCCCCGGCCCGCAGCCGAAGTCGAGAATCTGAAACGGCCCCTGGCCCTGGATATGCCGCAGCAGCGCATCGATGTTCTGGCTGACGTCATGGTCGCGGGTGCCGGCACGAAAGTCTTCGGCGCTTTGGTTGTAGTGAGCGAGGGTAGTCGCGCTGATCTGCTTGAGTTCGTCAGGTTCGAGGGTCATCGCGGGTCTGCCAAGGAGGTGAGACCCACGACTATACCTCAACGCTTGTTCAACACCCTGGCCAGTCGATCCCCGCCAAATTGAATAAACGCCACCAACACCACCAACAACACAATCACCGTCAGCATGATCTGGCTGTCGAAGCGCTGGTAGCCGTAGCGATAGGCGATGTCACCGAGCCCACCGGCACCGATGGCGCCGGCCATCGCCGAGGAGTTGATCATGGTGACCAGGGTGATGGTGAAGCCGCCGACGATGCCGGGCAACGCTTCAGGCAGCAGCACGTGCCAGACGATGTGCCAGCGACGGCAGCCCATGGCTTGCGCCGCTTCGATCAAACCATGGTCGACTTCGCGCAGGCTGACCTCGGCAATCCGGGCGAAGAATGGCGTCGCGGCGATGGTCAGCGGTACCACGGCAGCCCAGACGCCGTAGGTGGTGCCGACGATCAGGCGGGTGAAGGGGATCAGCGCCACCATCAGGATCAGGAAGGGAATCGAGCGGAACAGATTGACGAAAGCCCCCAGCACCCGATTCAGCGTAGGGGCCTCGAAGATCCCGCCTTTGCTGCTGGTGACCAGGATCACCGCCAACGGAATGCCCAGGACCAGCGCGATCAGCGACGACACGCCGACCATCAGGAAGGTGTCGATCACGCCCTGCAGTAAACGATCAAACCACATAGCCGAGTACCTCCACCTGTTGCGCCCATTGCCCGGCGCGGTTAATCAACGTGACGCGGTCATGGGGCGAGTTGGCTACCGACACCACCAGCTGCCCCAGCGCCCGCCCTTGAATGCGCTCGACGCCGGCTTGCAGCAGGCTCACCTGGCCAGCCAGGGCACTGAACAGGGCTGACAGATCGGGCGCCTGACCGTCGCTGCCAGTCACGCGCAGGCTGAGTACCAGGGCGGCATTCGGGCTGACTGGATGGGCGTGCAGGCGTGCTTGCAGTTCTTCCGGCAGGCCATGTTGCAGGGGGGCGAGCAAGGTCTTGCTGACCTCGTGCCGAGGGTTGCCGAACACTTGCCAGACCGGCCCCTGCTCGACGATCCGGCCGCGTTCGAGCACCACCACCCGGACACAGATATCGCGAATTACCGCCATCTCGTGGGTAATCAGGATGATGGTCAGACCCAGGCGCTTATTGATGTCCTGTAGCAGGCCGAGAATCGATTCGGTGGTTTCCGGGTCCAGCGCCGAGGTCGCTTCATCGCACAGCAGTATTTCCGGGTCATGAACCAGGGCGCGGGCGATCCCCACGCGCTGCTTCTGGCCACCGGAGAGCTGCGCCGGGTAGGCGTTGTGCTTGTCCTGCAGCCCGACCAGTGCCAGCAACTCGGTGACCTTGCGCAGGCGCTGCGCCTTGGCCACGCCGGCGACCTTCAGTGGCAGCTCGACGTTTTGCCAGACGGTCTTGGCCGACATCAGATTGAAGTGTTGGAAGATCATGCCGATGCGCCGACGCAGCGTTACCAGGTTGTCTTCATTGAAGGTGCCGATGTCCACCTGGTCGATCAATACCCGTCCCGTGCTGGGTTGCTCGAGCCGGTTGATGGTGCGGATCAACGACGACTTGCCCGCACCGCTGCGGCCGATGATGCCGAAGATCTCGGCACGCTGGATCGCCAGGTCGATGCCTTCAAGGGCCGCCACTGGGCCTTGCTGGCCGTCATAGGTTTTGCCCACGCCGATGAAGCGCACATGGGCGTTGTTCCGCTCGGGGTGCAGCTCCGTCAGGTGCACTGCCGGGTGTGCGGGATCATCCTGTTTTTGCAAGGCTTGGGCGGCACTCATCTCAGCTCTCCCAGCCAGGTTGGTAAAGCTTGCCGTGGGCCTGTTCCAGAGCTGCACGTACTTTCTGCGAGTGCTGATAAATGTCGACGAACTTGGCCAGGCGTGGGTCGTTTTTGTTCTCGGGCTTGATCACGAACTGAATCACATATTCCTTGTGATCGAGGCCATCGAACAGCAGGGCGGAACCGGCATCGAAGGTCTTGGCCAGGCGGATATAGGACGGGTAGCCCTGAACCAGATCGGCATCATCGTAGGCGCGCACCAGCTGCACCGCTTCGACTTGCAGGATCTTGAGTTTTTTCGGGTTGGTGATGATGTCTTCTTCGGTGGCCTTGTAGCCAACGCCGGGCTTGAGCGTGATCAGTCCAGCCTTGGCCAGCAATTGCAGGCCGCGCCCGCTGTTGATCGGGTCGTTGGCAATGGCCACGCTGGCACCGATGGGCAGCGCGTCGAAGCTTTTGTATTGCTTGGAGTAGAGACCGACGTTGTTGATGATCCCCGGTGCGTAGGGCACCAGGTCGAAACCGGCTGCGGCCTTGGCGTTTTCCAGGAAGGGGATGTGCTGGAAGTAGTTCACGTCGATATCGCCGCTGGCGAGGCTTACGTTGGGGGCGATCCAGTCGCTGAATTCGATCAGTTCGACTTTCAGGCCTTGCTTGCCGGCTTCAGCGACGGCGGCCTCCAGCGGGATGGCGAAGGCGGCGGTGGTGCCGATTTTCAGGGGCGCGTCGGTGGCGTGGGCGCCTGTGGTGAACAGGCCGAGGGCGAGGGCCAGTACCTGGACTGGTCGGGATAGGATTTGTTTGAACATATTGGTGTACTCCAGTCGGTAATGGGGGTGTCCGTTGCGGCCGCGAAGCGGCCGAGCGCAGCCTGCGGCAGCGGCTACAGAGATCGCGCGGAGCCCTGTAGCCGCTGCCGCCAGGCTGCGCCAAGGTCCGTAGGACCTTCAAAAATCTCGATAACGCGCACCTGCGTGGTCGGCAGGTAAATGTGCCTGCCCACCGCGAAACAGCTTCTCGCGCAAGCTGCCAGTCTCATAAGCCGTCTTGTACGAACCGCGCCGCTGCAACTCAGGAATCACCAGGTCGATAAAGTCGACATAGCTCTCCGGCGTGACGGTCCGGGTCAGGTTGAAGCCGTCCAGACCGGTTTCGGCGATCCAGGATTCCAGTTCGTCGGCGACCTCTTCGGGCGAGCCGATCAGGGTGATGTAGCGCCCGCCCAGGGCGTGCTGGTCGAGCAGCTTGCGCCGGGTCCAGTCGTTGTTCTGCAAGCTCTTGGTCGCCGACTGGATGGCATTGCTCTTCACATACTGGATCGGCTCGTCCAGCTCGTATTCGGCAAAGTCGATGCCGGTGGAGCTGGAGAAGTGGGCGACCCCGGCCTCGGCGCTGGCGTAGCGCAGGTACTCTTCATGCTTTTTGTGGGCCAGCTGCCGAGTCGGGGCGACGATCACGCTCACGCCCATGAACACCTTGATGGCGTCCGGGGCGCGGCCGACGGCTACGGCGCTGGTGCGGACCTTGTCCACCTGGGCGCGGGTCGAGGCCTTGTTCTGGCCGCTGATGAATACGCATTCGGCGTGCTGCCCGGCAAACGCCAGGCCGCGTTCGGAACTACCCGCCTGGAACAGCACGGGCGTGCGCTGAGGCGAAGGCTCGCAGAGGTGATAGCCCTCGACCTGATAGAACTCGCCCTGGTGCCTCACCTTGTGCACCTTGTCTGGCCGGGCATAGATCCGCTGGTGCGGGTCGTTGACTACGGCGTCGTCTTCCCAGCTGCCTTCCCAGAGCTTGTAGAGTACTTGCAGGTACTCGTCGGCCTGGTCGTAGCGGCGGTCGTGCTCGGGCTGTTCATGCAGGCCCATGGCTTTTGCGGCACTGTCCAGGTAACCGGTAACGATGTTCCAGCCGACGCGGCCGCGGCTCAGGTGGTCGAGGGTCGACATGCGCCGGGCGAACAGATAAGGCGGTTCGTAGGTGAGGTTGGCGGTCAGGCCGAAACCCAGATGCCGGGTTACCGTGGCCATTGCCGAGACCAGCAACAGCGGGTCGTTGACCGGTAACTGGATCGACTCCTTGAGCGGTACCTCTACCGAATTCTGATAGACGTCATACACCCCGACGATATCGGCGATGAACAGCCCGTCGAACAGGCCACGTTCCAGCAGCCGGGCCAGTTCGGTCCAATACTCAAGCGTCTTGTACTGGGTCGAAGTGTCCCGTGGATGGGTCCACAAGCCATGGTTGATGTGCCCGATGCAGTTCATGTTGAAGGCATTGAGCAGGATCTTTTTCTTTGCCATCAGATCGTCCCCCGCCGCGGTGGACGCTCGCCATTGAGGTAGTAGTTGCCGATGGCGTGGTACTTCCAGCGCACGGGGTCGTGCAGGGTATGGGTACGCGCATTGCGCCAATGACGGTCGAGCCCATGCTCGGCCAATGTGGCCTGGCTGCCGGCCAGTTCGAACAGCGTGCTGCCTGCAGCCAGGGAGATCTCGGTGCTGATCGCGCGCGCTTCGGCGACGGCGATAGAGGCGGCCGCCACGGTTTCGGCAGTGGGTTGTGCCTGGGCTTGATCGAGGTATTCCCCTGCGCGTTCAAGCAGGGCCTCGGCAGCGTGCAAGCGGATCGCCAAGTGGCCGATGCTTTTGAGCGTGAGCGGATCGTCGATGGCTTTATCGATACCTGAATCGATCCAGGGCCGGGTGCGGCTATGGACGAACTGCAAGGTATCTTCGTAGGCGGCGCGGGCAATGCCTGTGTCGATGGCGGCATGCAGTATCTGCGCAAGCGGACCGACCGGCGTCGGGCGCTCGAAGGCTGTCTGAAACGGCACGACGTCGTCGGCGGCCACAGGTACGTTGTCCAATACCACCGAACCACTACCGGTGGTGCGCTGGCCAAAGCCGCTCCAGTCGTCGATGACATTGAGGCCCTGGCTGTCTGCGGCGACGAAGGCCAGGTGTTGCACGCCCTGCTCATCTTTCACCGAGGTCGGAATACGTTGGGCATAGAGTGCGCCGGTCGCGTAGAACTTGCGGCCGTTGATGCGAAAGCCTGCGCCATCGCGGGTCAGCGAAGTGGTGCGATCGTGGGCGGTTTTGGTGCCCAGTTCTGCCAGTGCATTACCGAAGCGCCGACCGGCCAGCACTTCCGTGTACAGGCGTTGTTGCTGCTCGTGGCTGCCGTTGACCCGCAGCACTTCCAGGGCATAGAAATGGTTCTGTGGAATTTGCCCGAGCGATGCATCGGCCTGGGCAATCCGGCTGATGACCTTGGCCAGGGTAACGTTCGAGACACCGGCGCCACCGAAGGTTTTCGGTACGCTGATACCCCACAGGCCAGAGCGCGAAAACAGCTCCAGTTCGGCATGGGGCAAGCGCCGTTCACGGTCGCGCAGGACGCTGTCCTGGCGCAAGAGAGCGGCCAGTTCGCTGGCGACGCTCAAGGCGTGGGCATCACTTTGGATGACCGTCACGGGTTCGTGCGGTTGCGGCAAAAAGCTCATAGGGGCTCCAGAGGTCTGGTCAAATCCAGGAATGCCGGGCAGGCAACGTACCGTTCAAGTGGTAAGCACCCACGGCGTGGTACTTCCAGCGCACCGGGTCATGCAGGGTGTGGACGCGCGCGTTGCGCCAATGCCGGTCCAGGTTGAATTCGGCCAGGCTGGCGCGGCTGCCGGCCAACTCGAAGAGCTTCTCGCTGGCCTGCAACGAGATCTCGGTGGTGAGTATCTTGGCTTCGGCGACGGCGATGGAGGCGCGGGCTGCAGCCTGGTCATCGATCGGCGCCGTGCTGACCTGGTCCAGCACCTGTCCAGCCTTGCGCAGTAATGCCTGGGCGGCATGCAGGTCCAGCTTGAGACGGCCGATGTCGGCAATCACATAGGGGTCGTCGCTGGCACGCTCGACCTGGGCGTCGACCCATGGCCGCGAGCGTTCGCGAACGAAGCGGATGCTGTCGTCGATGGCCGCTTCGGCAATGCCGGCGTCGATGGCAGCCTGGATCAATTGCGAGACGGCGCCCTGGATGTTCGGCGTTTCGGCCAGGCGCCAGTTATCCACCACAAGGTCGGCGTCGACGTGCACGTTGTCCAGCAGCACGGTACCGCTGGCCGTGGTGCGCTGGCCAAAGCCCGACCAGTCATCAACGATGCGCAGCCCCGGGGTACCCCGGCGCACAAAGGCCATGACCTGCCGGCCTTCGTCGTTGATGGCCTTGACCGCCACCCAATGGGCGAACAGCGCGCCAGTGGAGTAGAACTTTTGCCCGTTGATGACGAAGCCATCGCTGCTGCGAGTGATGCGAGCCTTCAGTTCCAGCGTGTTCTTGCTGCCGCGCTCGGGCCCGGCATTGCCAATGCGCCAGCCGTTGAGCACCGATGCAAAGAGCTGTTCCTTTTGCCGCTCGCTGGCAGCGCCCTGGAGCAGCTGGAGGATGCCGAACTGGTTCTGCGGAATTTGCCCCAGCGCGGGATCGGCTGCCGAGATAATCCGGAACACATCGGCCACGGTCACGAATGAAACCTGTGGGCCGCCGTATTGCTTCGGGATGGAAATGCTGCCCAGCCCGCTGCGAGTGAAATGCTCGATTTCGGCCCAGGGCAACTTGCGCTGCTGATCGCGACGGGCTGCCTGCAGGCGGGCGGCATCAGCCAATTCATGGGCTGCCTGCAGGGCCTGGGCATCACTGCGCAAGACCTTGGCAGGCAAGAGTAATGGGGCGTGGTCCAGATCACTCTGGATGTGGGAATTTGCCAGACTGGACATCAGTACCGCACCTTGGCTGCACTCAATGCCCTGGCGTTATGCACTGGGGTAATCGTGTTCCTGACCATACCTTCCTCGCGTCATATGGAGCGCTGCGTGGGTTGCAGCGATAACTAACAGGCGGTGGTCCGGTGGTCCGGTATATATACCCTAATGGCACTTAAAAAATAAATATACTAACTTTTAGTAATATCAATAGAAGTACTCAGGCTTGTGCCGGTCGAGCCCGAAAACCCTGAGCGAGAGCGGTGGCGACCAGCGCGAACTGTTGCCGACCCGGTCGATGATGCAGTAGCTGATCTCCAGATGATCGTCTTCGCCGGCCTCCAGAATGACGGCCGTCGGCACGTTGCCGTGAACCGTCTTGCCGACATCGCGGGTTTCAAGCAAGGGCAGGTCGAGACGAACATCGCCCCAGCGCAGCGTGATTTCATCCTCACGGGCCATATTCAGATAAGGCTCGATGGAAAAGGGCACGCCGTTCCTGATATTCCTGGCGCTGATGCCTTGTTGGCGCAGGGCCTTGGGCAGCACAAGCGGCGCCAGTGCCTGGTTTTCCTCCTCGCCCGGGTGAAGCGGCGGGCCACCCGGGCAATCGAGCTTGATCCGCACGGGCAGAGAGGAGGAAATGCGCGGGCAACGCCCTGTTTTCATCCATCGGTAGTGGATCCGTGCGGTCGCGCCGTCGGGGAAGCTTTCCGGAACGCTGAGAAAGACCGGCCTCCCCAGTTCGGCCTGGGTCAACGGATGCGAAGTGACATAGCAGTCGTCCCAGAACAACTCCAGCAGGTCGCCTTCATCCATGCCGGGGCTGGGGTCGATCCTGACCTGAAGATTGGCGGCGGCATGCAGGCCGATGCCCTTGTGTGCAAGTGAGGGCGGCGGCAGTAAGGATCCTTTGTACGCATGGGGCATCTTGATGTTTCTCCTGGCTATCCGATGGTGTATTCCCTGAAGCAGCGCGTTACAGACATTCTTCGTGGCATGCACATAACCGAATGCGAGCAGCGGATATAAAGTCTCTTAGTTGGCAATGTGCTTGGCGTTCGAATAGATAGGTTTTTGCGGGGGCAAGTGTCAAGCGAATAAGGGGGATCTTGATTAGTTCAGAAGTGTCCTACGCCTCCGTTTCTTTTGGATGAGCTGAAACTACCGATCAAGCCAGAAATCGTTAACTCGAGTGTACGTTGCTGACTGGGTGGAAGCCTTGTAATGCTTGAGATTTAGCTGTTCAGGCCAGGTTCAGAAAGGAGGGTGATTGCAGTAAGATATCAGGGGGGATTTATTTCCGTAGAAGTAGAATTTTATACGCGGTACACGGCGTGACTTATAAGGTGGTATGTAAGTACATGCGCTTATATATTTATGGTGCAGGCGCAATGTCGCGAGGCCTTCAATCAACGAAGGTCGCGACAAGCGGAGATAATTATCAAGTTAGGGGGTGTCAGTTGCCCGAGGTAAGAAACTTGCTGAGAAACTGACGGGTACGCTCCTGTTGGGGATTGGCGAAAAGCGCCTTGGCTTCACCCTGTTCGACGATGACGCCCTTGTCGAAAAAGATCACCCGGTTGGCCACGTCACGGGCAAAGCTCATTTCGTGGGTCACGATGACCATGGTGCGGTGTTCCTCGGCCAAGCTACGAATGGTCGCCAGCACTTCTCCGACTAGCTCAGGGTCAAGCGCAGAGGTCGGCTCGTCGAAGAGAATCACCTCCGGTTCCATGGCCAGCGCCCTGGCGATTGCCACGCGTTGTTGCTGGCCACCGGACAACCGGCGTGGATAGGCGTCTTCCTTGCCTGCCAGGCCGACCTTGGCCATCAGTTTGCGCCCCAGGGCGACGGCTTCGCCACGTGGGGTTTTCTTCACCACCAGCGGGCCCTCGATCACGTTCTCCAGCGCGGTGCGATGGGGGAACAGATTGAAATTCTGGAACACGAAGCCGACCTGCTGGCGCAAGCGGCGGACAAGGCCTTGTTGCTGGCTCAGCGGCCGGCTGCCGTCGATTTCGATGTCGCCCATGCGAATCCGGCCGCTGGTGGGGACTTCCAGGAAATTCAGGCAGCGCAGGAAGGTGGTCTTGCCTGACCCGCTGGGGCCGATTATCGCAATGACCTCGCCGGCTTCGACCCGCAGGTCGATGCCCTCGAGGACCGTCTGGCCATTGAATTTCTTTGTCAGTTTTTCAACCACAATCATGCTGTCAGGACTCCAGGTCGTGCCGATTGACCCGCGCTTCCAGACGGTTCTGCAAGTGTGCGAGCACACTGGCCAGAACCCAGTAGATCAAGGCGGCGGCAAGATACATGGTGAAAATTTCGAAGGTGCGGGCGGTGATCAACTGGGCCTGGCGGAACAACTCCGGCACCTGGATGGTCGCTGCCAGCGCCGTGTCCTTGACCAGCGAAATGAAACTGTTGCCCAGCGGCGGCAATGCGGTGCGCGCCGCCTGGGGCAGGATCGCCCGGCGCAGGGTCTGGCCACGGGTCATGCCGATACTGGCGGCGGCTTCCCATTGGCCGCGATCGATCGAGCTGATGGCCGCGCGCAGGATTTCGCAGGCATAGGCCGCCATGTTCAGCGAGAAGCCGATCAGGGCCGCCGGCAGCGGGTCGAGCTCCAGCCCCAGCTGCGGCAACCCGTAATAAATCACGAACAACTGGACCAGCAGCGGCGTGCCGCGAAAAAACGACACGTAGACCCGTGCGATCCAGCGCAGCAGCATGAAGCGCGACAGGCGCATCAGCGCCAGCCCGAACCCCATCAGCAAGCCGAAGAACATGCCCCCGAGGCTGAGGATGACCGTGTAGTACGCGCCCTTGAGCAGAAAGGGCGCAGAGTCCAGCGCAAGCTGCAGACTTTCTTCGATCATTGGGTGACGTCAGCGTTGAAATACTTTTCCGATAGCTTTTTCAAGGTGCCGTCGGCGCGCAGCTTCTCGATGGCCGTGTTGATCGCGGCCAACAGCTCCGGCTCGCCTTTGCGCAGGGCGATGCCGGCTTCCTGGCGAGAGAAGGGTTCGCCGGAGACCGCGGTGTCCTTGGCCTTGGCGACCAGTTCGAGAGCGGCCAGACGGTCGACCAGGATGGCGTCGATACGGCCTACACGCAGGTCCTGATACTTGGTCGGATCATCGTCGTAGGTCTTGATGATGGCTTGTGGCACGTTATCCTTGAGCCACTGCTCGTAGTTGGTGCCAAGGCCCACACCGACTTTCTTGCCGGCCAGGTCAGCGGCGGTCTTGATGGTCCCTTCGTTCTTTTTCAGGGTCAGCGCCTGAATACCGGAGATGGTGTAGGGCGTCGAGAAGTCGTACTTCTTCTTGCGTTCCTCGGAGATGGTCACCTGATTGATCACCGCATCAAGGCGCTTGGATTCCAGCGCGGCGAGGATGCCGTCCCATTTGGTCGGCTGTAGCTTGGCCTTGACCCCCAGTTCCTTGGCCAGCGCTTCGGAGAACTCCACTTCAAAACCGGCCAGCTTGCCGTCTGCATCCACGAAACTGAACGGCGGGTAGGTGCCTTCCAGGCCAACGTTGATAACGCCGGCATCCTTGATTTTTTGCAGTTGCTCACCAGCGACCGCCTGACCGAGCAGGCTGGCACCGAGCACCAGGCCCAGGCTGGCGGAAAGCAGGTGTTTACCGAATGCAGAAATTCTCATGAAAAGCCCCAATGTTGTTGTGAAGGTCAGGCAATCATCGTGTTTCAGGTGATGCGGGAAAAACTATAGAGCGATTTGTTATATTATTTAAAATAATAAAAAATCATTTTAATATTCTATTTGTGAATTAAGGCGTTCGCGTGTATCAAGCCGTCCACATGTCAGGGTAGGCGAATAATGCCGGTGCCCCACCGGTGTGCAGGAAAATCAGCGGGCCGTCGTTGAAGCGCTGTCGACCAATGCCATCGAGCAAGCCGGCCATGGCCTTGCCGGTATAGACGGGATCGAGCAGCAGGCCTTCATGGCTTGCCAGCAATTTGATCGCCGCGAGGGTCCCGGCATTGGGCTCGCCGTAACGCGGGCCAAAGAACTCATCCCACAACTCGACCTTGAAGCTGTCGGGCACAGGCATCCCCAGCAGTTCGGCGGCGCGTTCGGCCAGGCCCTGTACTTTCGGGCGCTGGTTTGCATCGCTGCGCGAAACGGTGACCCCGATCACGGGCAACTGCGGCAGCGCCTCGCTGAGGGCCAGGGCCAGGCCGCTATGGGTACCGGCACTGCCCGAAGCCAACACCACGGCGGCGAACGTCAGGCCGGTGTGTTCGATTTGCGCGGCCAACTCGATACCGGCGCGCACATAGCCCAGCGCACCCAGGGCATTGGAGCCGCCGATGGGCACCAGGTACGGCTTCTTGCCGCTGTTGCGCAGGCGTTCGGCGAGCGCATCCAGTTGTTGGTCGGCGTTATCGAGGTTTTCGACCAGTTCGACTTTTGCGTCGAACAGGTCGAGCAGCAGTCGATTGCCGTTGTGCAGGTAGTTGCTCTGGGTAGTGCCGATGGGGTTTTCCAGCAGGGCGACACAACCCAGGCCGAGCTTGGCGGCCAGGGCGGCGGTCTGCCGAACATGGTTGGACTGGATCGCCCCCGCCGTGATTAGCGTGTCGGCACCCTGAGCCAGTGCATCGGCTGCCAGGTATTCGAGCTTGCGCAATTTGTTGCCACCCAGGGCCAGCGGGGTGGTGTCATCGCGCTTGACGTAGATGTCGCGCCCAGCCCACTCGGACAGACGCTCGAGCTTTTCCAGTGCGGTCGGGGCACCGAGTAAATCCAGGCGATTGAAGCGAGCGAGCTGTTGATTGATCATGGGATTTCAGCTGTAGGAAAAGTCTCGACTATAGGCAGCCATCGGGCACTGGGCAACTGTCGTGGAAAATGGCGCTTATGTCTTGGAGAGGCGCTGGGAACAGAATCCGTTATTTTTTGAACATGACGATTTGCCGTACAGTGGACGCCCAGAGGGCGGCCAGTTTTTCGGTGCCGCCGACCATCAAGCGTGGCAGGAGTGGCAACCGTGAGCGAGAGTGCGCAAGTACAGGCCCAGAGCCGTTCAGGACATTGGCAGTTACAGACGATTGTCGGTCAATTGCGTGCAGCCCGTGATGAGTGGCGGAGCAAGAACGGACGCAGCAGTGGCGAACAGGGCGGTCGTGAACTGCCGTCGCGCGAAGCCATGCGTACGATCCTTGAGCAGTTGTGCGGCGCGTTGTTTCCCATGCGACTGGGGCCGGTGGACCTGCGTGAGGAAAGTGAGGACTTCTATGTCGGGCATACCCTCGATGTCGCCCTCAACGCGCTGTTGGCCCAGGCTCGACTGGAACTGCGTTATGTGGCGCGCAGGGGCAAGGCCGATGATGCCGAGCTCGATAGCCACGCGGTCCGCCTGATCCAGGACTTCGCCGCGGCCTTGCCGGGCTTGCGCACCTTGCTCGACACCGATGTGCTGGCCGCATATCACGGCGACCCGGCCGCCCGCAGCGTCGATGAAGTGTTGCTGTGCTACCCGGGGATTCTGGCGGTAATCCACCATCGCCTGGCCCATCACCTGTATCGAGCCGGTTTGCCATTGCTGGCGCGGATCAGCTCGGAGATCGCCCATTCGGCGACCGGTATCGACATCCACCCCGGCGCCCAGATCGGCCCGAGCTTTTTCATCGATCACGGCACCGGTGTGGTCATCGGCGAGACGGCGATCATCGGCGAGCGGGTACGCATCTACCAGGCCGTGACCCTGGGTGCCAAGCGCTTCCCGGCCGATGAAGATGGCCAGCTGCAGAAAGGGCAGCCACGTCACCCGATCGTCGAGGACGATGTGGTGATCTATGCCGGGGCGACTATTCTTGGGCGAATCACTATCGGCAAGGGTTCGACCATCGGCGGGAATGTCTGGCTGACGCGTAGCGTGGCGGCAGGGAGCAACCTGACCCAGGCCAATCTGCAGCATGATGACGGGACGCAGAAATAAACGGTCTTCTTTCCCGGGAGTTGTTTTTCATGAAACCGCCTGATGACGAATCAGGCGGTTTTTTTGTCTCTGCAATCCAATAACAGCTTGGGAAATTTCTCCTGTCTCCTTGAGATGCGTCCGGTCTGATCAAGCCTGCGGTTTTCGCAAACTACTCCCACACGCTGATTGGGGCAGTGCTCTGCGAGCCGGGAAATATGAGACCGCTACTATTCGTTCTGCTATGGGCGCCGCTGATGCTGCAAGCGGCCCCCGATATCAATATCGGCGCCATGTACGACTACATGGAAGGCCAGAAAAGCACGCTGCTCAAACGCGTGCGCAATGCCGGCGACGCCACCGCCTTCGTCAAGGTCAGTGTCGCCGAACTCATCTACGACCAGGACGGTAACAGCCGAGAAGTGCCTGTTGATGGCGATGCCGCGCCAGGCGCCAGCACGCGCAGCCTGGTGGTCAGCCCAGCGCGCCTGATCGTGCCCGCCAGCGGCATGCAGACCTTGCGCCTGCTCTACATGGGTGAGCGTGAGTTCGAGCGCTATTTTCGCGTGCGTTTCGAGCCAGTATTGCCCGACCAAGGCGATGGTTTCGGGCTGTCGGCGAGTCAATCCAGCGACTACCGCCAAGCCTTGTCGACCGGGATCAATGTGATGGCCGGTTATGGCGCGATTCTGTTCGTGCGACCGACTCAGCCCCTGTTCCGCGCCGAACTCAAGGAAGAACCGCATCGGTTTCTGGTCGCCAACGTAGGCAATACCACATTGATCCTGGATCACTTCAACGACTGTTCCGCCGACGGCAAGCGGTGCGAAGTGCCCAGCAAGTATCACGTTCGTCCCGGCACTGAGCGTGTGTTCGAGAAAGCCGCGGGTCGCTCATATCGCTTCGATCTGATCGAAGGTGAGAAGACCCGCACCGTCGAGATAGCCGGTTGATCTCTCCAACATTGATTGAAAAGCAATGAGGCTTAATGTGAAAAAGATAATTTTGGCAGCTCCCCTGGCACTGGCTTTTGCAGTTGGCGCCCAGGCCGCTGACCCCGTCCAGCACCAAGTGACGGTCGTCGCCACCGTGCCTACCGACAGCTTCTATGTGGTTACGCCGGTCGGTGACAACTGGACCAGTGTCCCTCAGGAGCTGTCCTGGGACCCTGTTAGAGAAGAGTTGAGCACGCTGCGCAAGCAGTTCAATGTCAAAAGCACCATCGGACCGATCAGCGCCTACCTGACCTCGCCGGCGGCGATTTCCAGTGGCGGCAACTCGATTGATCTGCAAGTGAAGGTGCACGGTGTCGAGTTGACGACCGCCAGTAACATCGTTGTTCCAAATGGCGCAGCCACGGGCGGGAGAATGGTGGACTTCGAACTGGCGGCCCTGGCCCCCACCAGCGGCAGTTACGTGCCGGGCTCCTACCAGGGCATGGTCGGCATGATGTTCGAAACCGCCGCGCCGTAACACCCTTCCCGCTCATCTCCCTGAAACCCACAGTCGCTCGCATCGCGAGCGGCTGTTCAGGGCTTTACTCGAGTTTCCGTATGAGCTCCCGATTTCGATGGGCAGCCCTTGGGCTGCTGTGCCTGGGCACCCTGGGAATGGGCATGCACACCAGTGCCAGCCCCTTGGGTGTGCTGGGCCAGGCCAAAGGGCTGCCGGCCGACTTTCACGCGCATTTTTTCGATGTGCCGCTGGCGGTGCGGGTGAACCTCGACGGTCGCCCTCTGGGCGAAGCATTGGTCATTCTGGGGCGTGATGAAAGCCTGCAACTCATAGAGTTCACCGAGCTGAGCGAGAGCGCCTATGGCCCGATCGAGCAGCAGCGCTGGCGCGATACCCTCGCCGATGGCTGGCCGTTGGGCGCGTGCAGCAAGGCCTGCCCGCATGACCTGTTGGCGCTGGACTACAGCCTGGTGACGTCCCAGGTTTCGATTTTGACGCGCAAGGCCGAGCATGATGCACAGGCTTCGCGCTACCACCGCCTTCCGGATCAGGGTAGCCATGGCCTGTTGATCGGTAACCAGTTGAACCTTACCGGCGGACAAGGCCAGCCGACCTCGGGCCGCTACGCCTTCGAGGCGCAGGGTAGCCTGGGCCTGTGGACCGGCGTGGCTGGGGGCCAGTTTCACCGCAGTGCCGACAGTCAGGACGCAGACAAGCTTCGCTACTATGCCCAGCAGTTGTACGCGGAACGCTTGGTTGAAGATCATTTCTGGCGGTTGGGCTTCTTCACCCCCGACGACAATGGCATCGTGCGCCAGCCGCGCCTGCTGGGCAGCCGTCCGGAGGGTACGGTCGGGGTCATGTATGGCACCAGCGATCTGCTGGCCATCGACAACGGGATGCCAAGCGCCACGCCGATCCATGTCACGCCCACTCGTCCCGGGGTGGTAGAAATTTATCGCAACGGCGTGCTGATCAACAGTCAGCCGGTCCAACCGGGGCTGCAGACCCTGGATACGCGCAGATTGCCCGGCGGTATCTATGAAATCGAAGTGCGCCTGGTCGAAGACGGTGAAGTGACCCAGCGCAATGAGGAATTCATTTACAAGCCCAGTAATTGGAGCAACCCCGACCAGCCGTTGCGTTACAGTGCCTTCATCGGTCAACAAAGCAACCTGTTGAGCAATTGGAGTGATGAGCAGAGCAGCCAACTGAGTGCCGGGGTCGTTGCCAATTATCTGGCTCACCCGCGCGCGGTCGTCGGACTGTCGGCACAACGGGTGGACGAGGCCATGCAATACGGCACGGCGCTCGATTGGGCCGTGCGCGATGACCTGCAATTCTACGGCAACCTGTTCCATACGGCGGGCGTCGGCAATGGTTTCGATCTGCAGGGCATCTACCGGCACCGCGAGGGTAGCCTGGTGCTCAACCACAGCCGTAGCTGGCTGGATGTCACCCGCTATGAAAGTGATCGCAGACGGCGGGCCAGCCAAGTGGAGCAGGTCCAGCAAAGCTCGATTTCGTTGCAGCAGCGCTTGTCCCGCGAGGACAGCGCCACCGTGCGCCTCTCCCATAGCAATGGCGCGCTCAAGGGTGCCGGTCTGGATATCAGCTGGCTACGTAGCGGCAAGTTCCTGGGCTCCGATTCGACCTGGCGCTTGTCACTGTTCGATCGCCCGGGCACGCTCAGCACGGGTGAGCGTCGCAATCGCGGTTTCGACCTGTCGCTCAATGTGTTGCTGGGCAGGGACGGTCGGCGCGTGTCAGGCAGCTTTGGCAGCCGGACCTCCCGCGACGGTGGCCGGGACCAGAATGCCTCGCTGATTTACCAGCAAACGTTCACCGAAGGAGCGCTGCAAGCTGTTTCCACATCCCTGACCGCCGATCGCTATGGCGTAGGCGTGGGCGGCAGCGCCAGTTACCAGAACGAGATCCTGCGCGGCGATATCCATGCGCAGCAATCGACCCTGGACAATGCCTGGCTGGGCGGGCTGAACCTGGATAGTACCGTGGCACTGGGGGCAGGAACGCTGGCGGCCTCCGGCGATTACCAAAATTTCCAGGCCGGCCTGATCGTTGACGTGGAAACCGACGGCGAAGCGATCACTCTGCGGGCAGACGATCTCAATGGCTATTCGGCGATTATGCATCCCGGCCGTAACGTCGTGCCGGTCACGGCCTATAAGGCCGGCAGCGTCCAGTTCGATTTCGCCGGCGACGAAGCCCATGCCGCCAGCATCCAGCCGCAGGCAGTCGGCTACCACCTCAACCGTGGTGGCGTGAGCTACCAGCAGATCAGGGTGATGAAGACCCTGACCGTTATCGGCCGCCTGGTCGATGGGCGCGGCCGGCCTTTGAGCGGAGCCCTGTTGATCAATCATGCCAGCCGCAGCGTCACTGAGGCCGACGGCTTCTTCGCCGTTGAGATGAGCCAAACCACGCCGACACTGGAGGTGCGCCTGCGCGATGCCACCCTCTGCCTGCTGGATCTGGGCAAAGGCGATCATCGTCGTGAACAGGATGTATTACTGGCTGGGGACGTCTCCTGCGAGAAGTCGAGCCTGGCCATCAATGACATGCACCCGGGAGCCAGGAGTTGATTGTCATGCCACGTTCTAAATTGCAGTGTGCGCTGATGCGTCTGGTCATGGTCGTTCTGCTGGCGGCGGGTGCGCTGTCAGTTCAGGCGCAAACGGTGACGATCAAGGCGTTTTACGAGCCGGACCCGAAGGACCCAATGAATACCCGCTTCATCAATACGACGCCACAAGCGGCCTTTTGCGTTCGCTGGCCGAACCATTGTCGTGGGCTCAATGCTTTCTCGGTGGGGTTGCCTGTTACCTATTCAAAAGAGACCGAACGCGGAGCCGGCGACGTACGGGATCGATTCTTCATCCAACTGCCTGCTCAGCGCAACTTCAGGATTACCAATAACGCCACGGGGGGCAGTTATCCGGTCGAGTTCCGCATGACACATATCAGCCAGAAAGCAAGCGCTCGTAACGGCGGCGGCAACAGTCATCCCCTCAACACAGCGTATGTAGGCGGGGGATGCCAATATCTTCAGGCATTCTACTATGCGCATCGGCCCACCGAGGTTTATTACGTATGGGCCACCAGGAGTCCTGCGGCTCCCACGGGATGCCATTCCCATTCGCTCAACGAGGAGACTGGTTTTCTCAACCCGGTCGACATCGATGAGTTCGGCATCGGCTTCGAATTGATGCTGCCGCCACCGCTGGACTTGCCCAATGGCATGTACTCCGCTCAGCAGACCTTTACTGTCGGCCCGGGTGGGGACTTCGATCCGGGCAACGGTGTCAGCAACCTGAGCACCAGCACGGTGACCCTGAATTTCGAACTGGCCGTCAACCATCACCTCAAGACCGAGTTCCCGCCAGGCTCCAATCTGGCCGTTCTGGAGCCAAAGGGGGGCTGGGGCAGTTGGGTACACCAAGGCCAACGTCCGACCGGCCTGCAGCGGGAGATGCCCTTCAGGGTCTGGGCCTCCGGCCCGTTCAAGATGTACACCACCTGCCAGTACCAGTCGGCGGGCCAGTGCGCCATGCGCAAGCGCGGCACCGACGATGTGCTGGTGCCCTACAGCGTCGCCGTGACATTGCCCGCTCATGTCCAGGTCGCCAGCGGTCGCCCGGTGCGTCGTGAGCGCTTGCCGGTCGGAGCAGGTGGCGCGCTGGCGTTTCGCACCGTCAATGCGGCCTTCAATGAACCGGCTGCCTTGCATTTCGAGGCCCAGGCTGCGGCCGTAACCCGGATGCTGGATCATCCTGGCAGCCAGTTTGAAGGCGTCGTGACGATTCACTTCGAGGCGCAGATCTAAAGGCTTTGCATCACTCCAGCGGACCGGCGGTGAGCGACCGGCGATCCCGTCGATTGGTCTTGGCCTTCCGATTCGTGCTTAACTTGAATGCTTGTTCAAGTTAAGCACGCCAGGAGGCCGATCTTGTTCTATCCGGAGTTTCCCTTCGTCTGCGAGGTGTTCAACACGTGAATACCTCTACCTCAACAAGCGCCACCAGGATCGGCATGAACCCGCCGGTGTTCTACTTCTCGGCGAGTTTTATCCTGTTATTCGGCCTGGTGGTCATCGCCCAGCCGCAGCGCGCCGGGCAATGGTTGCTGGCGGCGCAGAACTGGGCGGCCAACACGGTCGGCTGGTATTACATGCTGGCGATGACGCTGTACCTGGTCTTCGTGGTGGTCACCGCCTTGTCCGGCTACGGCAAGATCAAGCTCGGTGCCGACCACGACGAGCCCGAGTTCAGCTACCTGTCGTGGGCCGGCATGCTGTTCGCCGCCGGCATCAGCATTACCTTGTTCTTCTTCTGCGTTTCCGAGCCGCTGACCCATATGCTCCAACCGCCCCAGGGCGAAGCCGGCACCCGGGAAGCCGGGCGGCAGGCCATGCAGTTGCTGTTCCTGCACTGGGGCTTGCATGGCTGGGGAGTGTTCGCCTTCGTCGGCATGGCCCTGGCGTATTTCGCCTACCGTCACAACCTGCCGCTGGCCTTGCGTTCGGCCCTGTATCCGCTGATTGGCAAACGCATCAACGGGCCGATCGGCTATGCGGTCGATGGCTTCGGCATCATCGCCACTGTCTTCGGCCTGGGTGCCGACATGGGCTTTGGTGTACTGCACCTCAATTCCGGCCTGGACTACCTGTTCGGCATTGCCCACACCCAATGGGTGCAGGTGATCCTGATCACGTTGATGATGGGCGCGGCCATCATTGTCGCCGTCGCCGGGGTCGACAAGGGCGTGCGAGTGATGTCCGACATCAACATGTTGCTGGCCTGCGCGCTGCTGCTGTTCGTGTTGTTCGCAGGTCCCACCCAGCAATTGCTCAATACCTTGATCCAGAACCTGGGCGACTACCTCGGCGCCTTGCCGAGCAAGAGTTTCGATGTCTACGCCTACAAGGACCCGGGTGACTGGCTGGGCAACTGGACGGTGTTCTACTGGGCGTGGTGGATTGCCTGGTCGCCCTTTGTCGGTCTGTTCATTGCCCGTATTTCGCGTGGGCGGACCATTCGCGAGTTCGTCTTCGGCGTGTTGCTGATTCCGCTGGGCTTCACGCTGGCCTGGATGTCGATCTTCGGTAACAGCGCCCTCGATCAAGTGCTCAATCACGGCATGACCGCGCTGGGCCAATCGGCCATCGATAATCCCTCGATGACCCTCTACCTGCTGCTGGAGACCTACCCCTGGAGCAAGACGGTGATCGCCGTCACGGTGTTGATCAGCTTCGTCTTCTTCGTGACCTCGGCCGACTCCGGCACCGTGGTGCTCTCGACCCTGTCGGCGCGTGGCGGCGGCGCCGATGAGGACGGGCCGAACTGGCTGCGCGTGTTCTGGGGGGTGATGACCGGGCTGGTCACCGGCGGTCTATTGTTCGCCGGCAGCATCGACTCATTGAAATCGGCAGTAGTGCTGACCTCGCTGCCGTTCTCGCTGATTCTGCTGGCGATGATGTGGGGGTTGCACAAGGCGTTCTACCTGGAATCGCAGCGACAGATTGCCCAGCTTTATTCGCTGGCGCCGGTCTCGGCTTCCGGCCGCGGTGGCTGGCGGCAGCGCTTGAGCCATGCGTTGCATTTCCCGTCGCGCGATGAGGTTTATCGCTTCATGGAAAGCTCGGTGCGCCCGGCCATCGCCGAGGTGACCGAGGTGTTCGCCGAGAAAGGGCTGAACGTGGCCACGCAGGAGGACTTGAACCACGATAACGTCAGCCTGGAAGTCGGCCATGGCGAGGAGCGCCCGTTCATCTATCAAGTGCAGATGCGCGGCTATTTCACGCCCTCCTTCGCGCGTGGCGGCATGGGAACTCCCGAGTTGAAGAACCGCCGTTACTATCGTGCCGAAGTGCATCTGAGCGAGGGTAGCCAGGACTACGATCTGGTCGGCTACAGCAAGGAGCAGATCATCAACGACATCCTCGACCAGTACGAGCGGCACTTGCAGTTCCTGCATCTGGTGCGCTGAGGCAAGGGTCAGATCAAGCCGCCGTTGGTGCGCAGGATTCCTCGTTCCCACGCAGCGTGGGAACGAGGGGTAACGACTAGAACGGCCTGTCGCCCAATATCGTCGCCCGGTGCATCACCCGCCGCTGCGGCCGGTAGTCATCCACCGCGTAATGCTGGGTGACGCGGTTATCCCAGAAGGCCACGTCGTTCTCCTGCCAGCGCCAGCGAATGGTCAATTCCGGGCGGGTGGCATGGCTGAACAACAGTTTGAGGATTGCCTCGCTCTCAGCTTCGTGCAGCTCATTGATGCGGGTGGTGAAGCCTTCGTTGACGAACAGTGACTTGCGTCCGCTGACCGGATGGGTACGGATCACCGGGTGTGACAGTGGCGGGTTGTTGCGTCGAGTCTGCTCCCAACGGGCCAGGTCTTGGGCAGTGGTGCCAAAGCGTTCGAGCGGGAAGGACTTGGTGAAGTCATGGGTCGCGGTCAGGCCTTCGAGCAGCTTTTTCAGCGGCTCGGAGAGCGCTTCATAAGCGGCAATCCCGCTGGCCCACAAGGTGTCGCCGCCATAGGTCGGAAGCTGCCTGGCGCTCAGCACCGCGCCGAGGGCCGGTGTCGGCAGGAAGGTCACGTCGGTGTGCCAGACAGCGTTGTCGCGCACGTCGGTCACGGCCGTGTCGAGAATCAATACTTGCGGTTGCTCCGGCACATTCGGATAGATCGGGTGGATGTGAAGATCACCGAAACGCGCCGCAAAACGCGCCTGCTGCTGTGGAGTGAGCGGCTGATCACGGAAAAACAGCACCTGATGTTCGAGCAATGCTTGTTCGATGGCGTCGCGGTGTTCCAGGCTCAGCTCGGCACTCAGGTCGACACCACTGATCTGGGCGCCGAGGGCTGGGCTAAGGGGCGTGATGGTCAGGCTCATGATTAGTCTCGTTGGCGGTTCGGGCTCAGTGACTCTGGCCATGCCAGGGCACCAGTTTTCGCTGCCAGACCTGCAGCAACAGCTCCTGCATTTGCTCGCGGGTAAAGGCATCGAGCGCACCGAAGGGTTCGTCCATCAGCAGTACCCGTGGGTCGGCCGCCAAGGCGCGGGCCAGGCCCACGCGCTGTTTCTGCCCGCCAGACAATTGCCAGATTCGGCGATTGCCGAAACCCGCCAGGTCCACCAGCGCCAGCATTTCCTTCGCTCGCTGCTCCCGTTGCTGGCGCGGCACACCGGCCAGTTCCAGGCCGAAGGCGACGTTGGCCAGCACATCCTGCCAGGGCAGCAGGGCGTCGTCCTGGAACACCACCCCGCGTTCGGCACTCGGCCCTTTGACCGCAACGCCGTCGAGGGTGATCCGCCCGGCGCTGGGTTCGACGAAACCGGCGATCAGGTTCAGCAAGGAAGTCTTGCCGCTGCCCGAAGGGCCGAGGGCCACCAGCAATTGCCGGGGCCCCAGGCTCAGAGAAATGTCCGCCAGCACCGGCGCGGTTGCGCCGGGGTACTGTGCGCTGATGCGCTCCAGTTGTAACAGGGCCATGGCTGCGCTTCTCGACGTCAGTGGGTGATGAAGGTGGCGTTGACGTAAGGCGAGTAGTCCGCCAGCACGCTATCGACCTTGCCTTGCTCCTTCAGGAAGGTGGCGGTATCGGTGATCGCCTGGGTCGTCGGTGCGCCCAGTTGCGTCACCTGGTCCTTGGCCAGCGGGTAGACGTTGCCCTGCAGCAGCACGGGGATATCGCTGGCCTTGGCGCCGGAGAGCTTCACCAGCTTGTCGACGTTGCTCTTGTCGGCGAGCCAGGCCTGTGGGTTTTTGCGGTAGTCGGCGTAGGCATCGAGGGTGACCTTGGCGAAGGCCTTGACGATTTCCGGATGCTTGGCGGCGAAGTCCTTGCGCACGATCCAGGCATCGAAGGTGGGGGCGCCGGTCTTGGCCAGTTCACCCGAGGTGATCAGGACCTTGCCGTTTTCCTTGGCCACGCCCAGGGCCGGGTCCCAAACGTAAGTGGCATCGATATCACCGCGCTTCCAGGCGGCGATGATCGCCGGTGGGGCGAGGTTGAGAATCGTGACTTTCGCAGGGTCGATGTTCCACTGCTTGAGTGCGGCCAGCAGGCTGTAGTGGCCGGTGGAGACGAAGGGTACGGCGATTTTCTTGCCGATCAGGTCCGCAGGTGTATTGATTCCCGAACCATTGCGCGCCACCAGCGCTTCGGCGGCGCCGATCTGGGTGGCGATCAGGAAGGTTTCTACCGGCAGCTTGCGAGTGGCTGCTGCGGCCAGGGGGCTGGAACCCAGGTAGCCGATTTGCACATCGCCTGAAGCAACCGCCGTGATGACCTCGGCACCCCCATCGAATTTGCGCCAGTCGATGCTGGCCTTGCTGGCTTTTTCATACTCGCCGTTGGCCTGGGCGACTTTCGCCGGGTCGACGGTGGTCTGGTAGGCAACGGTGAGGTCGGCCGCTTGGCTGAAGAAACTCGCACCCGCCAGCGACAGAGCTGCCAGCAGGCGAATCGGTGTGTGCAGGGTCATGGCGCAACTCCTTGTCAGGCGGTCGGGATCGACTGGCGAGAAGACTAGATGATCTAAGAAAATGAAAATAAATAACTTTTTAGAATTAGCTTAGGAGCTAATCGGTTTAAGGGAAGGTGGGCGGCTCCCAGCGATATCGATCTAAAAAAAATCTACTAAGAGCCTAAGGAAATTAAAAAAATCTCTGGCACGGCAGTTGAGCTGTTGCGCTCATTATTCCATAATCATCTTAAAAACTAAGAAACAATTCTTTTTGGATTTATTGGAATGTCTTTAACCTGTGTTCAGTGAGTCGGCGCGTTAGACCATAGTCTCGAAATGACCAGTCGCGATTGACTGGTCAATCACACTTTGGTGCTAATCGCCCATCAGCGGCCAGGGGGCGACAGATCCCCAGCCATTGAACACAAGAACTAAAAAACTTGAGGAGTGAAACATGTACAAGTCCACCTTGGCTCTTGCCGTGGCTGTTGGGGTAGTAGCCACGCAAGCCGGTGCTGCTGGTTTTATTGAGGACAGCAAGGCTACGTTGAAGCTGCGTAACTTTTACATCAACAACGACAACCGCAACCACGGTGCGGCCCGCAACTATCAAGAGGAGTGGGGCCAGGGCTTCCAGCTTGATTACACGTCGGGATTCACCCAAGGCCCTGTGGGCTTTGGTGTCGATGCCATTGGCTTGTTGGGCGTGCGTCTGGATTCGGGTAAAGGTCGTCATGGCAACCCAACCAGTGCCAGCTATGGCGGTACCGTATTCCCGACTGACAGTGATGGCCGCGCGGTCAGTGATTTTTCCAGTCTTGGCGCGACTGCCAAAGCCAAATTCTCACAGACAGAGCTGCGTTACGGCACATTGCTGCCGAAACTGCCGGTAATTTCCTACAACGATGGCCGCTTGCTGCCGCAGACGTTCGAAGGTGGCCAGATCACTTCGAACGAGATCAAGGACCTCACCTTGATTGGTGGTCAGATCGAGCATGTCAAAGGCCGCAACTCCTCCAATGACGAAGAAATGTCCATTGCAGGCGCCAATAATGCCCGCACCGGCCAGTTCAGCAACAAGTTCCTTTACGCGGGGGCTGACTACAAGCTGACCAAAGATCTGCTGCTGCAGTACTACTACGGCAACCTGGATGACTTCTATAAGCAGCACTTCCTGGGACTGGTGCACAACTGGTCGATTGGGCCGGGTGTATTGAAGACTGATCTGCGTTACTTCAACAGCTCCGATGACGGCGCCAATGGTAACGACCCACGGTATTTCACCACGGGCTTCTACGACGGTGGCGTCACAAAAGGTAAGGTCGACAACGATCTATACAGTGCCCTGTTCCTCTATAGCGTCGCGGGCCACACCTTCGGTGGCGGCTACCAGGTAAGCGATGGTGACAGCGATTTCCCTTGGCTGAACCAGGGCGATGGCTCGTCGAACTACACCATCACTGACTCGCAAATTCAGAAATTCGGCCGCGCCGGTGAGCGTACCTGGCAAGCGCGTTATGGTTATGACTTCGCCAAGGTCGGTTTGCCAGGCGCTACCGCAGTTGTTGTCTATCTCAAAGGTGACAATATCGACAGTACGATCGGTGAGCGCACTGAGTGGGAGCGTGACCTGACTCTGGCGTATGTCGTACAGTCAGGCTCGCTGAAAGGTCTGGGCATTATGTGGAAAAACGCCATGTGGCGTAGCGATATCGCGAACACCAAGGATCAAGATGAGAACCGTTTGATCCTCAGCTACTCCATCCCCCTCCTTTAAGGTTCCGTAAATCAAGCCCGCCCGGCGCATTGCAGTGCGGGCTTTGTTTTGTGCGTATCTTTATATTCCTTATGGGTCTAAATAAATCAATATATATTCTTTTTAATTTGCACCCGATCCCTGCACAGTGAGCACCACAGCACTCATCCACAGGAGCCGCACCATGAGTCAAGGCCATTGCCCTGTCGGTAGACCCGGTGGACTCGCACCACAAGTGGATCGAAGACATCAACGAAACCCAGGACACCCTCGTCAACTTCCCGATCCTGGCCGACGCCGATCGCAAGGTTTCCGACCTGTATGACCTGATTCATCCCAACGCCAACGACACCCTGACAGTCCGCTCCCTGTTCGTGATCGATCCGAACAAGAAGATCCGCCTGACCATCACCTACCCGGCCAGTACCGGGCGCAACTTCCACGAAATTCTACGGGTCATCGACTCGCTGCAACTGACCGACAACCACAAGGTCGCCACCCCAGCCAACTGGCAGGACGGTGATGAAGTGGTGATCGTGCCGTCGCTCAAGGACGAGGCCGAGATTCAGCAGCGCTTTCCCAAGGGGTATCGGGCGGTGAAGCCTTATCTGCGATTGACGCCGCAGCCGAATCGTTGATCAAGCGGTTTAGCCTCGGCAGGGTTTTGGGCCGTTTTACGGCCCATTTTTTGAGAGCATGGGTATCGACGTTATTGTGGATTGCGGCGCTTGCCCCGTGTAGGAGCAGGCTTGCCTGCGATGGCAACACCGCCGTGTTACAGACAGACCGCGTCGCCAACATCGCAGGCAAGCCTGCTCCTACAGCCAGGCGAAAATAAATCGGCTACCGCCTGAGAGCGATTAATATTCAGAAGTCCGATTTAAAACCCGGTAAGTCGTTTCTTGACCGTCTCGGTGATCCCTTCGACGGAAGTATTGGCCCCAGGCTCAAGGTAATAGATCAGGTCCATCAGGGTGTTCTGTGAGCTTACAAAATTGATGTAGGCGTTCATTTAGCTCTAATTTTACGGCTTGCAAATTGCATTGCGTTGTTTGGTCTTCGGTTCAAGCCTATTTAATAGGGTCCAATGTGTTTCCTGAATTCCTCGGGGAGGACTTTTAAAAAACAACCCGAAAGGATAACAAAACACACAGCCGTAGCAGCCCTGGAAGTCGTGCGTTCTAGATCTAAAAAATAGTTCGCTATCGACATAATAACTGCCGTATAGAAAACTGCGCAGGCTATTGTGAGTGCGTAAATAAATATAGTGAAGATTAGCTTTGTTGTTAAAGAAAAGATGTGTGAGGTTTTCGGATAAGCGAAAAATCTAGTTTTTTTGTCTCGCGCAGGCATGAATTCAAGCCGATTTTTCTTTTTTGAGAACCAGTGTCTCCTTTCGTCGCTTGTTGGGAATGACAGTAAATAAGCAAGAACCATAAAAAATGAAAATAATCGGAGCAATGCGTCGTCCCACTCTCCTATAAACGGAAGGCTGCTTGTTTCTACGAAAGAGAGGTGGATGTAGCTAAAAGCAACATTGTATACGGTGACTGCTCCAGATTTAAAAGTGGTGTAGTTGTGGCCTGAAAATGCAAGCCTGGCCCAAAATGAAGGCAGGTAGAGTAGTATGCTTATGAGTAGAAATGCGATCCACCATGTTGGACTGTTCACTGTTGCATTATCCTCAGTGTTGCGTGGAGTGGTTTAGCGCGCTCGGAATATTCAAGCTCATGAATATGGAAAGATTTAGTTACTATTTATCGGTGTGCTCACTTGTTTTGGTTGTGCGATTCCTTATACGCTCATTGTTGTATGGGCACGCTGCTATAGAAATGGATATTTGCACAAAAGCAGACTGGAACCAACGACCGTTGGGGTCCTTGGGCGCAGTATTGACCTGTCCGCAGCGGACGCTAGCGGTATATATTTATGGATTCAAAAGTGTTGCTCACACCAGTAGAAAGAATCGCGTATTCCACATATAATAATTCTAATTTGTATATCGACAGGGTATGAAATAAAGATGAATTTAGCAAATGTTAGATACTATTTTTCTGTGTCTTGTTTGGTTTTCGGTTGCGCAATCCCTATTATGGGAATTGTTGTGTGGCCGCTAAAGGAGTTGTTCTCCTTAGAAGGAGGTATTTTACGAGTCGCCTATATTGCCACGTACATCGCTCTCGTTGTTTTTGGCTTGCGTTTGTATTCCAAGAATGCGTGGTGTGGCGTAAATTTATTCATGGTTGGCAATATTTTTTATTTCGAATAGTGCGCGGGTAAAGTAATGGCTGGTAGAGGTTTTATTGATTTCGTTAGGCCTTATTTTTTGGTTATACCTTCATGTGTGATTTACACGGCTTTTTTTACATGGGGTTTAATTGAGATTTTCTCTTTGGATGGTGCTCATTATCGAGTGATCTACGGTGTTATATTTGTTGTTCTCATGGTGATTGGTGTTGGCTATTACGTGCCTATGTTACGGTACACCGCGCGAGGCGGCAAAATTGATCATAAAAAACGCTCTAATATACTCGCTTTTTACTTGGGGACCATCGTATCCGCTGCATTCTTCACAGCCGTTGTTATGGTTTGGTTAGAGGATTTTGTTGTGCTGGAAGGGTGGGGCTTTCGAATTGTATCTGGCGTTGTATTCATGACGTTTGCCGTTAGTCATCTGGTTTATTTTAGGCGTATTCGTCAAGGGGGCTGAAAGTGGGGAAGCTTACTTTGCTTCCGCTTTAGGCTCCTCTTCTTTTATCATTGCGTTAATCGTAAGCGAGTCGACTAACGCTTCGAAGTATAAGGCCAATTTGCTCGCTTGTCGGTAGGCCATTTCATGGTTGATAGGGTCATGATTAAAAAGTTGCACAGAATCCGGCTTGCGGACGGGCCTAATCATACCGAAACCCGACAAAATCAAGTCCATCGAGTAATACGCCATGTTGCCTTCATAACTCCCCCTTGAGAATATTTGATAAAATCGCCTCACAGGCCCAGTCGTGCCGAGCGCAGCAGGGCCATTGTAGATATTTGTTGCACTTTCATAGATATTGTTAACCCCGTGCGCGACAAGAGCCAAGCCGCCGCCAGTGGCAAGTCCACCTGTACCCGCCGAAGCTGCAAGACCTACTTCAACTTGTATAACCCCAGCAACAATACCGACGCCATTTCCAGCATAAAAAAGTACCTTAGCTTCTAGCTCAGCATGCTCCTCTCTAATCTCTTGCACTCCCTCCCAAGCACTTATTACCCCGTCGTTAACGTCATTTATAACTTCGTTTACATAATTAGAGACGATTGAGTTGAACTGAATCTGCGTGATGCCGTCATGGAAATTCGTAGCGCCTGCCGTACACCCTAATGCAACCAGGTCAGAGGCGGATTTAACCACGTCATGAATATCACATGATTGCTCATTCACCTTCGTTACCCCAAGAGCGGTAGGCGCTTGTACTTGCGGGATGGTGTACCCAGCTAATATCCCTGTATCTAATGGCCATGATTTCCTGTGGCTGCGCATCGCCCATGTTAATGGCATGCGGAACCTGAACGCTTAAATTGGCAATGCGACCACCACTTAACGTCACAGTAAAATATTTTTCCTGGCGGCCATAAGATGAAATCCGATAAAAATCGATTTTACAATCGATCTCCTCTCCATCATGAAGAGCGCTGGCCAACAAAGGTGTGGATTTATCAATATTTTTGGTGATAACGACTGGCATGTGTTTGCCACGCCCACCAGAAAAGGTTCCGTTGTTGCCAGAGGCCATGTTATGCGAGTAAGCCAGCACCATGATTTCGTCTTCGTGACCAGCCTGACACTTGTTTCCAATGGAGTTTTGAGCGGAACAACCAGCGGAAATCAAGCCTTGTATTTTGCCTTTAATGGACATGTAACTGTGAATCGCCATAAATACCACTCCTTTTCGTATGGCAAGCAGGTTTGGCAGGGGTGCAGGCGGTCAAGACTGGTGGAGTCAACACATTTTGTATGCGGCCTTTGTCTTTGATTTGCGCAGGAAATTTCCGAAGTGATCAAGCGTTAGCAGCACTTAGACCTAACTGCCCTTATGAGAAGTGTGTCCACTTGGATCGGATTCGCTTTCATGGAAGGTCAGTAATTCGGTGGCAGCCAGCCTGCTGGGATGAAGGCTGGGCATTAGTCCACAATGATTTTTTGCTTTATGGCTCAGACCTGCATGCCATCGAGCACTGCATCGACCAAGGCCTTGGCCATCTCAGCGCTGTGCAGGCTGGACCAGAGCAGGCCGTTTTGCTCAAGGCGGCTGGCTTGCTGGCAGCAGGCGCTGGTGGTGTCGCACACGCCGCGTAACAGCAATGATGCGTGGATCAGCGCATCTTCGGCTGCAATGCCATCGCGTACAGCGAACAACGGAGCGTGGCCGGCATCGCAGGTGCCGAATGGGGTGGTGGTGGTTTTGCCGAGGGTGAAAGGTGGGTCGGGGACAATTTTTTTCATGGGACAACTCCTATGACGATGGAGCCGTCACCCGTCCTTCTCACGGGATTAGGGTGGCAGCCGTACGCGGGGTGAGAAACCGAGGGCATAGGAACCCGGCCAGGCCGAAGCCTGCCCGCGCACAGCTGCCATAACGCTTGGCGCTATGAAAGGGCTGCAGCGGATGCCACTCGGGTTCTCACACCCGGCCGCTGGTTTCAGCGACTGAGCGAAGTTAGTCCCGCGACCTGGATCGGACAATCAGCCAGAGGCGACAGCGTGCGCAGGATAGTTCCTAGGACGTTTTACTGAAAGATCGGCACTGGTAACGGGATATTTTTATATTCAATAAAAGAATAAACAAATGAAAAAATATGATTTATGGATATATAAAACAACTGTTAATGTCTCCCCATTCCCAGCGAGATACCCACCTCGCAACACCCCGTTGACCCTGACAAGGAAACGTTTGAATGCTGGTCATCTCTATCGGTGGTAGCCCCAGTCTTCGCTCTCGCTCCGGCGTGTTGCTGGAGCGTTGCAAGCACTGGCTGCAAGGACAGGGCGTGGAGGTGGTGACGTTTCAGGTGCGTGATTTTGCCGCCGAGGATTTGCTGCATGCACGCTTCGACAGCCCGCATGTTTTGAATTTTCTGGAACTGGTGGAGCAGGCCGACGGCCTGGTGGTGGCGACGCCGGTGTACAAGGCGTCGTTCTCCGGTGCACTGAAGACCCTGCTCGATCTGTTGCCCGAGCGGGCACTGAGTCACAAGGTGGTATTGCCCATCGCAACCGGTGGCAGCATCGCCCATATGTTGGCAATCGATTTTGCGCTCAAGCCGGTATTGGCGGCGCTCAAGGCGCAGGAAACGCTGCAGGGGATCTTTGCTGACGACAGTCAGATCGCCTACGGCCATGGCACCGCCGCCGCGCAGTTGGCGCCGGCGCTGCAGGAGCGTTTGAACGAGGCCCTGGAGCAGTTTCACAGTGCCTTGGCCAGGCGGCCGAAACCGCTGGACCCGCGACTGTTGAATGAACGTCTGCTCAGTGCTCGCTGGAGTATCTGAGCCGCTGTAACCCACGCTTTAGAAGTACTCGCCTTACTCGCCCGCCAACGGGCAAGCAGGTGCAGCCTGAACCCAACCGCAAAAGGAGAGCGCTATGCGCACTGTCATTTTGCGTCGTGGTCTGGTCGCTCTGTTTGCTGCGGCTGTGTCCTTCGGCGCCATTACTCAAGCTCAGGCACAAAGCCTGCGTATCGGTTATCAGAAATACGGCACCCTGGTGCTGCTCAAGGCCAAGGGCTCGCTGGAAAAGCGCCTGGCTGAGCAGGGCGTGCAAGTGCAGTGGACCGAGTTTCCAGGTGGCCCGCAGCTGCTTGAAGGGCTGAATGTCGGCTCGATCGATTTCGGCGTTACCGGCGAGACACCCCCGGTGTTTGCCCAGGCCGCCGGCGCCGATTTGCTCTATGTTGCCTACGAGCCGCCCGCGCCGACCAGCGAAGCGATCCTGGTGCCCAAGGACTCGCCGATCAATTCGGTGAAGGACCTCAAGGGCAAGAAAGTCGTGCTCAACAAGGGCTCCAACGTGCACTACCTGCTGGTGCGTGCGCTGGAAGATGCCGGCCTCAAATACAGCGACATCCAGACTGTCTTCCTGCCGCCGGCCGATGCGCGTGCCGCCTTCGAGCGTGGCAGCGTGGATGCCTGGGTCATCTGGGACCCGTACCAGGCCGCCGCCGAAAAACAACTGCAGGCGCGAACGCTGCGCGACGGCAAAGGCATCGTCGACAACCATCAGTTCTACCTGGCGACCAAGCCCTACGCCCAGCAGCATCCGCAAGTGATCGCGACGCTGGTTGATGAGGTCCGCGCCATTGGCGAGTGGTCCAAAGCCAACCCGCAGGAAGTGACCGATCAAGTCGCGCCGCTGCTCGGCCTGCCCGCCGATATCACCCTTGCCTCAGTCAAGCGCCAGGGCTATGGCGCGGCTTTCCTCACGCCTGAAGTGATCAGCGCGCAGCAGAAAATCGCCGACAGCTTCTACCAACTCAAGCTGATTCCAAAGCCGCTGAGCATCAAGGATGTGATCTGGACGCCGCCGGCCAAAGTCGCAACTGCCCAGTAACGATTCGTACGAGCCGGGGCGCCGCTCCGGCTTGAGCCACCCTTAGGAGACAACTCCATGAGCCTGAATATTTTCTGGTTTCTTCCAACCCACGGTGACGGCCATTACCTTGGCACTGCCGAAGGTGCCCGTGCGGTCGATCACGGCTATCTGCAACAAATTGCCCAGGCTGCCGATCGCCTCGGCTTCGGCGGGGTACTGATCCCCACCGGGCGCTCCTGCGAAGATTCCTGGCTGGTGGCGGCCTCGCTGATTCCGGTTACCCAGCGGCTGAAGTTTCTTGTGGCGCTGCGCCCGGGGATAATTTCGCCGACGGTCGCGGCGCGGCAGGCGGCAACCCTCGATCGCCTGTCCGGCGGGCGCGCCTTGTTCAACCTGGTCACCGGCGGCGATCCGGAAGAGCTTTCGGGCGACGGTCTGTTTCTCAGCCATGAAGAACGCTATCAGGCATCGGTCGAGTTCACCCGCATCTGGCGTCGCGTTCTCGAAGGCGAGACGGTGGATTACGACGGCCAGCACATCACCGTGAAGGGCGCCAAGCTACTTTACCCACCCGTCCAGCAACCGCGTCCGCCGCTGTATTTCGGCGGCTCTTCCGAAGCGGCCCAGGACCTGGCGGCCGAGCAGGTCGAGTTGTACCTGACCTGGGGCGAACCTCCGGAGGCAGTAGCGCAGAAGATCGAAGAAGTCCGGGCCAAGGCGGCCAAACTGGGTCGCACTGTGCGCTTCGGTATCCGCCTGCATGTGATCGTGCGTGAAACCAACGCCGAAGCCTGGCAAGCCGCCGAGCGGCTGATCTCGCACCTGGCCGATGACACCATTGCCAGGGCCCAGGCCTCACTGGCGCGCTTCGACTCGGTCGGCCAGCAGCGCATGGCGGCGTTGCATGGCGGCAACCGCGACAACCTGGAAGTCAGCCCGAACCTGTGGGCCGGTGTCGGCCTGGTGCGCGGTGGTGCCGGTACTGCACTGGTCGGCGACGGCCCGACGGTGGCGGCGCGGGTCAAGGAGTACGCGGAGCTCGGCATCGACACCTTCATCTTCTCCGGTTATCCACACCTGGAAGAGTCGTATCGCGTTGCCGAGTTGCTGTTCCCGCACCTGGACGTGCAACGACCAGAGCAGCCCCAAGGCGCCAATTACGTCAGCCCGTTCGGCGAGATGGTCGCCAACGACATCCTGCCCAAAGCCGCTGTGCAGAGCTGAGGACACGAGCATGAGTCGCACGTCGGACACAATCATCTTCAAGCTGTCGCCCTGGGCGCTGCCGGTACTGCTGTTGGCCGTCTGGCAACTGGCGGTCAGCACTGGCTGGCTGTCGACGCGGATTCTGCCGGCACCCAGTGCGGTGACCGAAGCCGGGGTCGCGCTGGTGCGCAGCGGCGAGATCTGGACACACCTGGCAATCAGCGGCTGGCGCGCCGGCATCGGCTTTTTGATCGGTGGCGGTATCGGCCTGAGCCTGGGCTTTATCACTGGCCTGTCGAAATGGGGTGAGCGCCTGCTCGACAGTTCCGTGCAAATGATCCGCAACGTGCCGCACTTGGCGTTGATTCCGTTGGTGATCCTCTGGTTCGGCATCGATGAGTCGGCGAAGATTTTCCTGGTTGCTCTGGGCACCTTGTTCCCGATTTACCTGAATACCTATCACGGCATTCGCAACGTCGACCCGGCGTTGGTGGAGATGGCGCGCAGCTACGGGTTGTCGGGCTTCAGCCTGTTTCGGCAAGTGATCCTGCCCGGCGCCTTGCCATCGATTCTGGTCGGGGTGCGTTTTGCCTTGGGCTTCATGTGGCTGACTTTGATCGTCGCCGAAACCATTTCCGCCAGCTCCGGCATTGGTTATCTGGCGATGAATGCCCGTGAGTTTCTGCAGACCGATGTCGTGGTCCTGGCGATCTTGCTGTACGCCGTGCTCGGCAAGCTGGCCGACCTCGCCGCGCGCGGTCTCGAGCGTGTCTGGTTGCGTTGGCACCCGGCCTATCAAGTGGCCAAGGGGGGCGCGGCATGACCATTCTTCAAGAACAACCGGCACGGCTGCTGCGCGGAATTCCCCTGGCAGTGCGCCAGTTGCGCAAGGCCTTCGGTGAGCGGCAGGTGTTGCGCGATATCGATCTGCACATTCCGGCGGGGCAGTTCATCGCCATCGTCGGGCGCAGCGGCTGCGGCAAGAGCACCTTGCTGCGCCTGCTCGCCGGTCTCGACCGGCCCACCGAAGGGCAATTGCTGGCCGGTTCGGCGCCCTTGAACGAGGCGCGTGAAGATACCCGGCTGATGTTCCAGGAGGCCCGTTTGCTGCCCTGGAAAAAAGTCATCGATAACGTCGGCCTCGGGCTGCAGGGTAACTGGCGGGCGCAGGCGCTCGAAGCGCTGGAAGCCGTGGGGCTGGCCGAACGTGCCGATGAATGGCCGGCGGCATTGTCGGGAGGGCAAAAGCAACGCGTTGCCCTGGCCCGAGCCCTGATTCACAAGCCACGCCTGCTGTTGCTCGATGAGCCATTGGGCGCACTGGATGCACTGACCCGGATCGAGATGCAGCAACTGATCGAGCGGCTCTGGCAGCAACACGGCTTCACCGTGCTGCTGGTGACCCATGACGTCAGCGAAGCGGTAGCCGTTGCCGATAGGGTGATCCTGATCGAAGAAGGCCAGGTGGGCCTGGACCTGCAGGTCGAGTTGCCGCGGCCGCGGGCGCGCGGTTCACACCGTCTGGCGGCGCTGGAAGCACAAGTACTCAACCGAGTGTTGTCGGCCCCGGGCAGCGCGCCCGAGCCAGAACCCGTAGCACCTTTGCCTACGCAATTGCGCTGGCTCATTGATCTCTACCCAACGAAGGAAGCAAGCCATGACTATCAAAGCAATCAACGTCCGTAACCAGTTCAAGGGCACCGTGAAAGAAATCCTCGAAGGTCCGGTACTTTCGGAAATCGATGTGCAGACCGCCTCGGGCATCGTCACGTCGGTGATCACCACGCGCTCGGTCAAGGAGCTGGAGTTGACCATTGGCAGCGAAGTGATCGCATTCGTGAAATCCACCGAGGTGTCGATCGCCAAACTGTAATGGAGAAGGGCTGTGGATAACCCCGGATGGGCCCGCCCTCCGGGGTTAAGTCGTTTGCGGTTCCTGGCTCATCATGTCCGGATTAGCTGCATTGCAGGGGCATCGCGTTTAGGCAGATAGGGCGGAAGGTACAGGCCCAGATAGGCGTCGAACACCCGCATGCCTTCCTCGGCCATGCGCGGGGTGATCTGATCATGCAGTTGCACCGAGCGCGCATATACCCGGTCGCCCAACTCCATGGCCAGCGCAAAGACATCGACGTCCGAGGGCAGGGCCGGCAGTTGGAAATGGTGATCGAACAGCTTGTGCATCAGATCGCCCAGCTCGATGTCGTGCTGGCGGTCGGCCTGGGTCACTTCGCTCAAGCCGTGCTGGGCGAGGATCAACTGGCGGGCGGCGGCGTCCTGGTTGTAAATCACCAGCATGCGTTGCTCGACCAGTCGCGACAGGTCGCGCCATTGCGTCAGGCTGGCGTGCTCGATGGGGGCCAGCAGGCAGGCTCGGAAAGCGCTATGGACATCGGCGGTCAATGCCTCGAGCAACGCCGGTACGTTGGCGAAGAAGTGGTAGACCGACGACGGCGGGATCTGCGCGCGTTCGGCCACGCTGTAGATCGACAGGCTGGCCACTCCTTCGCTGGCCAGCAGGGTACGGGCGGCGTCGAGTATCGAGTCGATCCGGGCCTGGCTGCGGGCGCGTGGTTTGCGGGGCGTGGCGAGGCGCGTCATGGTGGTCTCCAGTGCGGGGCTGGAGGCATTGTATCCGAGCGGGGGGCAAGACTGCAGGGCCTCATCGCTGGCAAGCCAGCTCCCACAGGGATTTGCGGGGTGTCCACTATCCTTGTGGGAGCTGGCTTGCCAGCGATGGGGCCCTGCCAGGCAACATAGAACTCAAAAAAAACCGCCGGCTTGTGGCCGACGGCTTTTCTTTCTACTGCACCCGCTTAAACGGTATGCAGATACCAGTTGTACTCAAGGTCCGAGATGGAGTGTTCGAACTCCTCCAGCTCGCTCTCTTTACAGGCCACGAAGATATCGATGTATTTAGGATCGATGTACTTGGCCATGACCTCACTGTCGTCCAGCTCGCGCAGGGCATCGCGCAGGTTGTTCGGCAGGCTCTGTTCGTTCTGCTCGTAAGAGTTGCCTTCTACCGGCGCGCCTGGCTCGATCTTGTTGATCAGGCCGTTGTGCACCCCGGCCAGGACCGAGGCCATCAGCAGGTACGGGTTGGCATCGGCACCGGCGACGCGGTGTTCGATGCGCACCGAGTCCGCGGAACCGGTCGGCACGCGAATCGCGACCGTGCGGTTGTCCAGGCCCCAGCTCGGCGAGTTCGGCACGTAGAACTGTGCGCCGAAACGGCGGTAGGAGTTGACGTTCGGGCAGAGGAAGGCCATCTGCGCCGGCAGGGTCTCGAGCACACCGCCGATCGCGTGACGCAGCGCGGCGTTCTGCTCGGGATCCTCGCTGGCAAAGATGTTCTTGCCTTCCTTGTCGAGTATCGAGATGTGCACGTGCAGACCATTGCCTGCCTGGCCAGGATAAGGCTTGGCCATGAAGGTGGTGTCCATCTCATGGTCGTAGGCGATGTTCTTGATCAGGCGCTTGAGCAGTACCGCGTAATCGCAGGCCTTGATCGGGTCGGCAACGTGGTGCAGGTTCACTTCGAATTGCGCCGGGGCACTTTCCTTGACGATGGCGTCGGCCGGGATGCCCTGCTCTTTGGCACCTTCGAGGATGTCCTGGAGGCAGTCGACGTATTCGTCGAGGTCGTCGATCAGGTAGACCTGGGTCGAGTGCGGGCGCTTGCCGGAAATCGGCGAGCGTGGCGGTTGAGGCCGGCCGTTCACGTTCTCCTGGTCGATCAGGTAGAACTCCAGCTCGAAGGCGGCGCAGATGGTCAGGCCGAGTTCATCGAACTTGGTGACGACCTGGCGGAGCACTTCGCGTGGGTCGGCGAAGAAAGGGTCACCTTCAAGTTCGTGCATGGTCATCAACAGTTGCGCGGTAGGGCGCTTCTGCCAAGGCTCGTTGCACAGGGTGTCAGGAATGGGATAACAGATCCGGTCAGCATCACCGATGTCCAGGCCCAGACCGGTGCTTTCCACCGTCGAACCGTTGATATCCAGGGCGAATAGGGAGGCCGGCAGGTTGATGCCTTTCTCGTAAACCTTATGGAGGCTGGTGCGTTCGATGCGTTTGCCACGCACCACACCATTCATATCTGCAATCAGAAGGTCAACGTACAGAACCTCAGGATGTTCCTTAAGGAATGCGTTCGCTTCGTTAAGCTGAACGGCACGCGGGGGTACCGACATGATGCAACACCTTTGTTGTTAAAAATATCAATCAATTGGCTCTTTGCTGTTTCAGTCAATCCGAAAGCCACCTTGAAGTCAAGAGAGCCCTGTTTTGCCCTGAAAAAGCGCTGAAAAGGCACTTTTGCCGCAATTTAGGGCGCTCAAATCGCATTTGCCGCCTTGGCGACTGCAGGCTTGAGCGGGCCGTGTTCTATTTTTTACGGGGGTGTTGTGTAAAAAAATGAACAAGGCTAAGCTCGATTGCAACCCATAACAGCAATAATACCGGGGGTTCCATGTCTCGCCTGCCGACAATCGGCGTGACCACCTGCTCCAGGCAGATCGGTTTACATGCCCACCACAGCAGTGGCGCCCCGTGCGTCCGCACTGCAGCGGCAACAGCCAGTGGCGTGCAGCTGAGCCTGCCTTCGCTCGCCGGCTCGCCGAACATCGAACCCTATCACTATAGTGGCCCTGCGAGCGCGCTGGGTACAGTTCATGATTCCGAACATGTCCGCACTACTTTACCGCTGATTCGCCCGGCGGTGGCCATTGGCATGCCTGCAGGGTGGCAAGTGCGCGAAAAACTCCAGTACCTTGATGTTTTCCAGGGATTTGGCGATGCCTGCCGAAAACGGGCAATACAACGCGACGCAGATGCGTCAAAAAGCGCCTGACTCTTGTTAGAGGCAGGTTTTACCTCCTGAGGTATTTATGAGTACCAACCTCGACCAGCTCACCGATTGGTTGAAAGCGCACAAGATCACCGAAGTCGAATGCATGATCGGCGACCTCACCGGGATCACTCGCGGCAAGATTTCCCCAACCAACAAGTTCATTGCCGAAAAGGGCATGCGCTTGCCCGAGAGTGTTTTGCTGCAGACGGTCACCGGCGACTACGTAGAAGATGACATCTATTACGAATTGCTGGACCCGGCCGACATCGACATGTTCTGCCGTCCCGACGAGAAAGCGGTGTTTCTTGTACCCTGGGCCATCGAGCCTACCGCGCAAGTGATCCACGATACCTACGACAAGCAAGGCAATCCGATCGAGCTGTCGCCGCGCAACGTTCTCAAGAAGGTCTTGAAGCTCTATGCCGACAGGGGCTGGCAGCCGATCGTGGCGCCGGAGATGGAGTTTTACCTGACCAGGCGCTGCGAAGACCCTGACTTCCCCTTGCAGCCGCCCATTGGCCGCTCCGGTCGCCCGGAAACCGGGCGCCAGTCCTTCTCTATCGAAGCGGCCAACGAATTCGATCCGCTGTTCGAAGACGTCTATGACTGGTGCGAGCTGCAGAACCTGGACCTGGACACCCTGATCCACGAAGATGGCACGGCGCAGATGGAGATCAACTTCCGTCACGGCGACGCGTTGTCGCTGGCCGACCAGATCCTGGTGTTCAAGCGGACCATGCGTGAAGCGGCGCTCAAGCACAATGTCGCCGCCACCTTCATGGCCAAGCCCATGACCGGCGAGCCGGGCAGCGCCATGCACTTGCACCAGAGCATCGTCGACATTCACACCGGCAAGAACATCTTCTCCAATGAAGACGGCACCATGAGCGAACTGTTCCTGCACCACGTAGGTGGCCTGCAGAAGTTCATTCCCGAGTTGTTGCCGCTGTTCGCGCCCAACGTCAACTCGTTCCGCCGCTTCCTGCCCGATACCTCCGCACCGGTTAACGTGGAATGGGGCGAAGAGAACCGCACCGTGGGCCTGCGGGTGCCGGATGCGGGGCCGCAGAACCGCCGGGTCGAAAACCGTCTGCCAGGCGCTGACGCAAATCCTTACCTCGCAATCGCTGCCAGCCTACTGTGCGGTTACATCGGCATGGTCGAAGGTATCAACCCGAGTGCACCCGTCAAGGGGCGCGGCTATGAGCGGCGCAATCTGCGCCTGCCATTGACGATCGAAGATGCCCTCGAACGCATGGAACGATGCGTGGCCCTGGAACAGTACCTGGGTAAAAAATTCATTGTCGGCTACGTGGCGGTCAAGCGTGCCGAGCATGAAAACTTCAAACGCGTAATCAGCTCCTGGGAACGTGAATTCCTGCTGTTCGCGGTCTGATCAACACGGGGCCGCAGCGATTGCACGGCCCCTTGGAAACGGAGAAGCACATGAGCGTCAAGAACCCGCAAACTCTCGAGTGGCAAGCCCTGAGCCGCGAGCATCACCTGGCCCCGTTCAGCGACTATAAGCAGCTGAAGCAAAAGGGCCCGCGGATCATCACCAAGGCCGAGGGCGTTCACCTGTGGGACAGCGAAGGCAACAAGATCCTCGACGGCATGGCCGGCCTGTGGTGCGTGGCCGTTGGCTACGGCCGTGACGAGCTGGTGCAGGCTGCCAGCAAGCAGATGAAGGAACTGCCGTTCTACAACACCTTCTTCATGACCGCGCACCCACCGGTGCTGGAGCTGTCCAAGGCCGTTGCCGATGTGGCGCCGGCCGGCATGACCCATGTGTTCTTCACCGGCTCCGGTTCCGAAGGCAACGACACCGTGCTGCGCATGGTTCGTCATTACTGGAAGCTCAAGGGCAAGCCGCAGAAGAAAGTCATCATCGGCCGCATCAACGGCTATCACGGCTCCACCGTGGCCGGCGCCAGCCTGGGCGGCATGGTCGGCATGCATGAACAGGGCGACCTGCCCATCCCGGGCATCGTGCACATCCCGCAGCCATACTGGTTCGGCGAAGGCGGCGACATGACCCCGGACGAGTTTGGGGTGTGGGCGGCCGAGCAACTGGAGAAGAAGATTCTCGAAGTTGGCGAAGACAATGTCGCGGCGTTCATTGCCGAGCCGATCCAGGGCGCCGGCGGCGTGATCATTCCACCGGACACCTACTGGCCGAAGGTCAAGGAGATCCTGGCCAGGTACGACATCCTGTTCGTGGCCGATGAGGTGATTTGTGGTTTCGGTCGCACCGGTGAGTGGTTCGGTAGCGACTACTACGATTTGAAACCGGACCTGATGACCATCGCCAAGGGATTGACCAGCGGTTACATCCCGATGGGAGGTGTGATCGTACGTGACACCGTGGTCGAGGTGCTCAACGAAGGGGGCGACTTCAACCACGGTTTCACCTACTCCGGCCACCCGGTAGCCGCCGCCGTGGGCCTGGAAAACATCCGCATCCTGCGCGACGAGAAAATTATCGAGCGGGTCAAAGCCGACACGGCACCCTATTTGCAGAAACGTCTGCGGGAGCTGAACGACCACCCGTTGGTGGGCGAAGTTCGCGGGCTGGGGCTGCTGGGGGCAATCGAACTGGTCAAGAACAAGGAAACCCGCGAGCGTTATGTCGACAAGGGCGTCGGAATGATCTGCCGCCAGTTCTGTTTCGACAACGGGCTGGTCATGCGCGCCGTGGGCGACACCATGATCATTGCACCACCGTTGGTGATCACCCATGCGGAGATCGACGAGCTGGTGACCAAGGCACGCAAGTGCCTGGACCTGACCTTGGAAGCATTGAACGGCTAAGTGCTAGTCTCAGCGGTGGATAAGGTGTTGTAACAAGGTTGCTCTTTCCTTGAAAGGGCACCTTGGATCTTGCCAGACTATCAATTGTTTCAGTCGCCCGGCTCTTGGATGACAAAGAAGCGGCAATGGAACAGGTAAAAAAAATAATCGGAGCATTACGCATGAAGATAACGGGCAAGACTCTCCTCGCCATGTCGCTGTTGGGGGCAATGGCCGGTGCTGTTCAGGCAGACGACAAAGTACTGCATGTGTACAACTGGTCGGACTATATCGCGCCGGATACCGTGAAGAAGTTCGAGGCGGAGTCGGGGATCAAGGTTGTCTACGACGTCTTCGACAGTAACGAAACCCTGGAAGCCAAGCTGCTGGCAGGTAAATCGGGCTACGACGTCGTTGTGCCGTCCAACAACTTCCTGGCCAAGCAGATCAAGGCTGGCGTTTATCAGAAGCTGGACAAATCCAAGCTGCCGAACTGGAAGAACCTGAATGAATCGCTGCTCAAGGCAGTGTCGGTCAGCGACCCGGGTAACGAGCACGCTTTCCCGTACATGTGGGGTTCGATCGGTATCGGCTACAACGCCGAGAAGGTCAAGGCCGCCCTGGGCGCCGATGCACCGGTCAATTCCTGGGACCTGGTGTTCAAGCCGGAAAACGCAGAGAAGCTGAAGTCTTGCGGCATCAGCTTCCTCGATTCGCCGACCGAGATGATTCCGGCCGCGTTGCACTACCTGGGCTACCCGACCGATTCGCAAGACAAGAAGCAGCTGGCTGAAGCCGAAGCGCTGTTCCTGAAAGTCCGTCCTTCGATCGGCTACTTCCACTCCTCGAAGTACATTTCGGACCTGGCCAACGGCAACATCTGCGTAGCCATCGGTTATTCGGGTGACATCTATCAGGCCAAGTCCCGCGCAGAAGAAGCCGGTGACAAGGTGAAGGTCAGCTACAACATTCCGAAGGAAGGTGCGGGCAGCTTCTACGACATGGTCGCCATCCCCAAGGATGCCGAGAACGTCGAAGGCGCCTACAAGTGGATGAACTTCCTGATGAAGCCGGAAATCATGGCCGAGATCACCAACGAAGTGCGTTTCCCGAATGGCAACGCGGCGGCGACGCCGTTGGTGAGCAAGGATATCACCAGCGACCCGGGCGTTTATCCGCCAGCGGACGTGCAGGCCAAGCTGTATGCGATCGCCGATTTGCCGGCCGCTACCCAGCGGATCCTGACCCGCAGCTGGACCAAGATCAAATCGGGTAAGTAAGTGCGCAACCTGTAGCCCCTGCCGTCAGGCTGTCGCAATGGCGCACCAGTTGGCCCGCAACGCGGGCCTGAGATGGTCTGCGGCAAGGGTTACAGGAAGTTAAATGACAGAAAGTTTTGCTGGATGGGTTTGTCGAAGGTAAGTTGCGCGCCGGTTTTGTTGTCCGGCAGTTCTGCTGCCGTCTGACACGGGCACTATTGAGAGGACCTCCCACGTGTTCATTTTTTTGTTTCGCAAGGCCATGCTGGCTGGCGCGGGTCTGACACTGGCAGTCGCCGTGCAAGCCGCGCCTACCGTGCATATTTATAACTGGTCCGATTACATCGGAGAGACCACGCTCGCGGATTTCCAGAAGGCCACGGGCACCAAGCCGGTGTATGACGTTTTCGACTCCAATGAAACCCTGGAAGGCAAGTTGCTCGCCGGTCATACCGGGTATGACGTGGTGGTGCCTTCCAACCATTTCCTGGGAAAGCAGATCAAGGCGGGTGCCTTCCAGAAGCTCGACAAGTCGCAGCTGCCCAACTGGCAGAACCTCGACCCGGCGCTACTCAAGCGCCTGGAAAGGAACGATCCGGGTAATCAGTACGCCGTGCCTTATCTGTGGGGCAGCAACGGCATCGGCTACAACGTCGAGAAGGTCAAGGCCGTGCTGGGCACCGACAAGATCGACTCCTGGGCCATGCTCTTCGAGCCGGAGAACATCAAGAAGCTCTCCAAGTGCGGGGTTGCCTTCCTGGACTCCGGCGATGAGATGCTACCGGCCGTGCTCAACTACATGGGGCTTGATCCCAACAGTACGAACGAAGTGGACTACAAGAAAGCCGAGGCCAAGCTCCTGGCTGTGCGGCCTTACGTCACCTACTTCAGTTCATCCAAATACATCACCGACCTGGCCAATGGCGATATCTGCGTGGCCGCCGGTTTTTCCGGCGATGTATTCCAGGCCAGGGCGCGCGCTGCCGAAGCCGGCAAGGGCGTGACTGTGGCGTATGTGATTCCCAAGGAGGGCGGCAACCTCTGGTTCGACACGCTGGCGATTCCGCGTGACGCCAGCAATGTCAAAGAGGCCCATGCCTTCATCAACTATCTGCTGCAGCCTGAGGTGATCGCCAAGGTCAGCGACTATGTCGGTTATGCCAACCCCAACCCAAAGGCTGGCGAACTGATGGATCAGACGGTACGGACCGACAAAGCGGTGTACCCGCCGCAAGAGGTGCTGGACAAGCTCTACGTCAACTCTGAATTGCCACCCAAGGTGCAGCGCTTAATGACCCGCAGCTGGACCAAGGTCAAGTCGGGCAAATAAATATCCAAGGTCCGCCCCTGTTGGGCGGGCTGCAAATTTGTTGGGAGTTTCGTTAATGGCAGTTGCCTCCGGCGCCTATAAGAAAGCCCTCGAGGGCGACCAGCAACCTAAACAGGTGCTGGTCAAAATCGACCGGGTCACGAAGAAGTTCGACGAGACGATTGCCGTGGACGATGTGTCCCTGCAAATCAACAAGGGTGAGATCTTCGCCCTGCTCGGCGGCTCCGGCTCGGGTAAATCCACCTTGCTGCGCATGCTGGCCGGTTTCGAGCGGCCAACCGAAGGCCGAATCTTCCTCGATGGCGTAGACATCACCGATATGCCGCCTTACGAGCGGCCGATCAACATGATGTTCCAGTCCTATGCGCTGTTTCCACACATGACCGTGGCGCAGAACATTGCCTTCGGCCTCAAGCAGGACAAGATTCCGGCAGCCGAAGTCGATGCACGCGTGGCCGAGATGCTCAAGCTGGTACAGATGAGCCAGTACGCCAAGCGCAAGCCGCACCAGCTCTCCGGTGGCCAGCGTCAGCGTGTGGCCCTGGCCCGCTCGTTGGCCAAGCGTCCGAAGCTGTTGCTGCTCGACGAGCCGATGGGTGCCCTGGACAAGAAGCTGCGCTCGCAGATGCAGCTGGAACTAGTCGAAATCATCGAGCGGGTCGGTGTGACCTGCGTGATGGTGACCCACGACCAGGAAGAGGCCATGACCATGGCCCAGCGCATCGCCATCATGCACCTGGGCTGGATCGCCCAGATCGGCAGCCCCATTGATATCTACGAAACCCCGACCAGCCGCCTGGTCTGCGAATTCATCGGTAACGTCAACCTGTTCGACGGCGAAGTGGTCGACGATGCCGAAGGCCATGCACTGATCGCCAGCCCTGAGCTGGAGCGCAATATCTACGTCGGCCACGGCGTGAGCACATCGGTGCAGGACAAGAAGATCACCTACGCGATCCGTCCGGAAAAACTGCTGGTGACCACCGAGCAGCCCACCACCGAACACAACTGGTCGCGCGGCAAGGTTCACGATATCGCCTACCTGGGCGGTCACTCGGTGTTCCACGTCGAGTTGCCATGCGGCAAGCTGGTGCAGTCCTTCGTGGCCAACGCCGAGCGCCGTGGTACCCGTCCTACCTGGGACGATCAGGTCTATGTTTGGTGGGAAGACGACAGCGGCGTGGTGCTGCGCTCATGAAAATTCGAAAACTCAAACGTGCGTTGGAACGAATAACGCCCGGCGGGCGCCAATTTGTGATCGGCGTGCCATTTCTCTGGCTGTTCATGTTCTTCATGTTGCCGTTCTTCATTGTCCTGAAGATCAGCTTCGCCGAAGCCGACGTGGCCATTCCGCCGTACACCGAGATCTACAGCTACGTCGAACAGAAAGTCGAGCTGGTGCTCAACCTGGCCAACTACGCGCTGCTGGGCGACGACGAGCTGTATATCTCGGCGTACCTCGGCTCGTTGAATATGGCCTTCTTCAGCACCATCTTGTGCCTGTTGATCGGCTATCCGATGGCTTACGCCATTGCCAGGGCGCGCCCGGAACGGCAGACAGTCCTGCTGCTGCTGATCATGATGCCGACCTGGACGGCCATCCTGATTCGCGTGTACGCCTGGATGGGGATCCTCAGCAATAACGGCCTGCTCAATGCTTTCCTGATGTGGCTGGGGTTGATCGATCAGCCCTTGCAGATCCTCAACACCAACCTGGCGGTCTATATCGGCGTGGTCTATTCCTACCTGCCGTTCATGATCCTGCCGCTGTACGCCAACCTGGTCAAGCATGACCAGAGCCTGCTCGAAGCGGCGTCGGACCTGGGCTCAAGCACCTTCAACAGTTTCTGGAAGATCACCGTGCCGCTGTCCAGGAACGGCATCATTGCCGGCTGCATGCTGGTATTCATTCCGGTGGTGGGTGAGTTCGTTATCCCGGAACTGCTCGGCGGTCCGGAAACCCTGATGATCGGTAAAGTGTTGTGGCAAGAGTTCTTCAACAACCGTGACTGGCCGGTGGCGTCTGCCCTGGCGGTGGTGATGCTGGCGATTCTGATCGTGCCGATCCTGCTCTTCAACCGTAGTCAGGCCAAAGAGATGGAGGGCAGGGCATGAAGCGTTTCAGTTTCTCCAACCTGATGCTGGTGCTGGGGTTGTTGTTCATTTACCTGCCGATGCTGATCCTGGTGATCTACTCGTTCAACGCTTCCAAGCTGGTGACGGTCTGGGGCGGCTGGTCGGTGAAGTGGTATGTCGGCCTGCTCGACAACAGCCAACTGATGGGCTCGGTGGTTCGCTCGCTGGAAATCGCCTGCTACACGGCCATTGCGGCCGTGGCGCTGGGCACGCTGGCCGCCTTCGTCCTGACCCGGGTGACCCGCTTCAAGGGCCGCACGCTGTTCGGTGGCCTGGTCACCGCGCCCCTGGTCATGCCCGAGGTGATCACCGGTCTGTCGCTGTTGCTGTTGTTCGTGGCCATGGCGCAGATGATCGGCTGGCCGCAGGAGCGCGGCATCGTCACGATCTGGATCGCGCACACCACGTTCTGTGCCGCTTATGTGGCGGTGGTGGTCTCGGCGCGTCTGCGTGAGCTGGACCTGTCCATCGAAGAGGCGGCCATGGATCTCGGCGCGCGGCCGTGGAAGGTGTTCTTCTTGATCACCATCCCGATGATCGCGCCGTCGCTGGCGGCCGGTGGCATGATGTCCTTTGCCCTGTCACTGGACGACCTGGTGTTGGCCAGCTTCGTTTCCGGGCCGGGCTCGACCACCTTGCCGATGGAAGTCTTCTCGGCCGTGCGGTTGGGTGTGAAGCCGGAGATCAACGCGGTGGCCAGTTTGATCCTGCTGGCGGTTTCCTTCGTCACCTTCCTGGTCTGGTACTTCAGCCGTCAGGCCGAAGAGCGTCGTCGTCGCGCTATCCAGCAGGCGATCGAAGAAAGCGCTGCCGATTCGTGGAAGCAACCGGATGCGCGTCGGGCTGCGGCGCCTGTGTCGGTGTAAAGTTTTCGGGCCTCATCGCGGGCAAGCGGAACGCCGCCCGGCCCTCTCCTACAGGGACTGCGTGATCCTTTGTAGGAGAGGGCCGGGCGGCGTTCCGCTTGCCCGCGGTAGCGGTATCACTGACCAGGCACTAACTTCAAAGTGCTCACCGTACCCGCAGCCACATCCGCCTCCTCCATCAGCGCCCGCTGATACTCCCCTTCGATATACATCCGCGCCTGATCGGCATAATGCCGGTCGAAGCGCACCCCGCTTTGCCCCACCGGATTGATGGTCAAGGCATGCGCCGGGTCGGCGAAGTCGATCAGCCTGCGTGCCGATGGCCCATAGGTCACAGGCCAGGGGGCCGGACCGATCCTGGCCGACAGGTTGTTCGGTACTTCATGGCTGCCCGGCGCTGCGAATGGCCCGACGTCGAACAACAGGTTCAGTGGCTTCTGGGTGCCCAGCGGGTGGTTGTGGGTCAGGGTATGGGCCTTGCCCCATTTCCAGTCGGCAGGATTCTTGCCCAGGGTTTTGTTCAAGTGAGCGATGCTGTCTTTCCAGGCGCGCTTGACTGCCTCGGCGCGGTTTCCGTGTCTCGGCGAGCCGTGCTCATCCCACCAGGGTGAGCTGGCATCTGCCGCCAGGCGTGGCAGGGCCGCATCGATCGCACGGGTCGAAAGCAGCGTTTCGAAAAGCGCATCGCCCAGTTCGTCGCGCATCGCCGCCCGGCTCAATGCAAAAAGGAACTGGTTGAACAGGGTTGCGCTCACCGAGTCCAGCGGGTAGTCGCCTTGCCAGGCCACCAGTTGCTCCAGAAGCTCTTTCTCGGCGGGTTCTTGCACCACTTCACGCAATACCGGCAGCAGTGGCGCAAGGGTTCTCGGGCCATAGGCGGAGAGCGTCCCCAGTTGCAGTTGCTGGCTGTTTTGCAGGTCCCACTTCACGCTGCTGTCGCCCAGTTGCTGATTCAGTTGTTGGCCGCGATCTGCCAGGTTGTAATAGCCCGGGATCTCCATGCCAGTAGGCGACACAGGCTGGAAATTTGCCGAAACGATGTAGCCGCGTGCGGGGTTTTCTTCCTGGGGGTTGGCGCTGAACGGGTAGAAGCCTTGTTTATCCGCGTCAGACGTACTGCCGTCGAGGATGAATGCCGGGTTGACGCCGGCCGGACGGATCGGCAACTGCGCCGCGGCCCACCAGCCGATGTCGCCACGGGCATTGGCCCAGACCAGGTTCAGGCCGGGCGACTGGACCTTCGCCGCTGCATCGCGCATTTTCTCCAGGCTGTCGGCGCGGTTGATCTGGTAAAAACCGTCGAGGATCGGGTTCTCGGTTTCCAGGAACGACCACCACAGGGCGATCGGCGTGGTCCCGGCATTGGGCCCCACCACGTCATTGACGATCGGGCCGTGAGGGGACCGACGCAGGGTAACGGTGACGGGGTCGGCGTTCTTCACCAGGATCTGCTGTTCGCTGTGGGTCATGTCAACCCATTGGCCGTGATACCAGACCTGTTCGGGATTTTCCGGGTTGACCTTTTCGGCAATCAAATCGACGTCGTCGTTCTGGAACATGGTCAGGCTCCAGCCAAAGTCCAGGTTGTGCCCCAGTGACGCGAACGGGTTGAGCGCCTGGTGATAGCCATACAGCTCGAAGCCGGGTGCCGACAATCGGGCCTCGTACCAGATCGCAGGCACGGCAAATCGGATGTGCGGGTCACCGGCCAGCAATGGCTTGCCACTGCGAGTACGGCTGCCCGAGACAGCCCAGGCATTGCTGCCTTCGAATTGCGGCAAGCCGGCCTCGATCATGGCCTGCTCGCTCAGATGGGCAAGGGCATTCAGGCTTCTCCAGTCGCTTGCGCTCAAGCTGACGGCCGATTGCAGGACGCCTAGTGGGTGCCAATCCAGGTCGAAGACTTTCAGGTAATCGGCGCCCAGCTGGTCGCGGATGTAAGTCAGCAGGGGTTCTGTGCGAAAGGCAGCAGCAAAGCTGTAGGCCATGTAGCCGGCGATGCTGATGGTGTCTTCGGCGGTGAAAGGCCGGCTGGGGATACAGAGGGCATCGAACTCCAGCGGCCGGGGATGCGTGTCCTGCCAGGCGTTCACGCCCTCCAGATAGGCTTGCAGCGCCTTCCAGGCCGGGGATTGCTTGACCTGACGGTCGGCAACAACCTTTGCCTGTTCGCGGATGCGCAGGCTGCGGAACAATCGGTCGGTGTCGACCATCCTGGCGCCCAGCACCTCGGCCAGCTCACCACGGGCCAGGCGGCGCATGACCTCCATCTGGAACAAACGGTCCTGGGCATGCACATAACCGAGCGCGCGATACAGGTCAGCCTCGTTCTGCGCCTGGATATGCGGCACGCCGCGGGCGTCGTAGCGCACGCTGACCGGTGCCTGCAACTGAGCAATGACCACTTCGCCGTCGCGGGTGGGCAGTTTGCTTTGCACATACCAGGTAACTCCGCCGGCGGCGATGGCCGCTGTGACGATGACGAGAGCGGTCAACCGGCGCTTCATTTGAACTCCTTGTCACTTGGTTTGCCAAGGACAATAGCAACCCACTGCCAATGTGTGGGTAGCATTGACCGGGCGCCCTTCGCTGAGCGCCTGCAGGATCGGCTCGATAAAGCTATTGCTGGAGTTACAGGTCGCCCCTTCGCTGTAGGGGCCGAAGTACGCCAGCCGGCCATTGCGGTCCCAGATGGCGACTGCGGGGCTGGCGGGCAGGTGTTCTGAGCCGGGCAGGCCGGGCAGGGGCTTGAGCGTGCCGAGGTTGGCAGGCAGCTGGCCGTGAGTACCCGGCTTTTGCACGGCATAGAAGGCCACGCCTTGTGGGGCGAAATGCTCGATCAGCTTACCCAGGTGCTGCTGGTTGCCGACGTTGCAGGGGCAGGCCGGGTCCCAGAAATGCACAAGCCGGATCGGCCCTGGCCCGGCCAGCTCGGCGGGCAGGCTGAGCATGTCGCCGGAAAACAGCGCCGTCTGATTGTCGAAGGGGCGGATATAGCGGCTCTGGAACCAATCGTAGGCGGCCCATAGCCCAGTGGCGCAAAGCAGGGCGAACAGGCTGGCGATAAAGGTCTTGCGGCGGGGCAGGGGCATGCGCTGTCGATCCGGAACGGGGCGACTAGCTTGCCATGCTTGCGCGGACAGATGAATATCACAGGACTGTCCCTTGAATCGGGCGCCCTGCGCCATGGATTGGAAGCCTATATGTATGTGACGTTCCAGCCCGACACCTTGCGCGCCAGCCTGGCGCCGTTGGCTGCCATGCAGCCGCTGTCGCAACAGGGGCAGGCCTATCAGCGCTTTTATGGGTTGGACCTGCCAGAGTGTAAAGTCAGGGCTCAGAGTTGGCTTGGCCGCTTCGATGTCGCAGGGTATGAGGTGGTCGGCCAGGTCTGGCGCCCGCGAGCCCCCATTGCGACGTTGTTTTTGTTGCATGGCTTCTACGACCATATGGGCCTGTACCGGCATGTGGTCGATTGGGCACTGGAGCGCGGGTTTGCCGTGGTTTCCTGCGACCTGCCCGGCCATGGCCTGTCGAGTGGCGAGCGCGCCAGCATCCTGGACTTCGCCCATTATCAGCGAGTGCTGGAGGCCTTGTTCAGCGAAGTCAGGTCGTTGGATCTGCCCCAACCCTGGCATCTGCTCGGGCAAAGTACCGGTGGCGCCATTGTGGTCGATCATCTACTCAACAAGGGGCAGGATAGCCCGGCGCAGGGGCAGGTGATCCTGCTGGCGCCGCTGGTCAGGCCGCGTGCCTGGGCCTGGTCCAAGCTCAGTTACCGGCTGCTCAAGCCGTTCGTAAAAGGCATCGCCCGACGCTTCAGCGAGAACACCAACGACCCGACTTTTTTGCCATTTCTGCAGGCCGATCCGCTGCAACCGCAACGCCTGCCGACCGCCTGGGTCGGGGCGCTGATCAAATGGGTCGGTTGCATCGAGGCGGCGCCCGGCAGTTTGCGTACGCCGTTGATCGTTCAAGGCCAGGCGGACATGACCGTGGACTGGCCGCACAACCTGAGTGTGCTCAAGCACAAGTTCGCCAATCCGCAGGTCTTGCTGTTACCCGAGGCGCGACATCACCTGGCCAATGAGCTGCCGGCGATCCGGGCGCGTTATTTCGACTTCCTCGACCAACACTTCGGTTGAGCGTCAGTTGCCTGACTGATTCAGGCTCGAAGTGCTTTGCCCGACGGCGAGACCGGCGCGAATGGCCGCCAGCGCTGCCTTGTAGTAAGCCTTGCCTTCGGGGGATTCGGCAAAATTGGCGAACTCTTCCAGTTCCGGGTCGGACAGGTCGCGATAGACATACAGCAGGGTGTTGTCCAGGTCGTTGCCGATCTGCTCCATCAACCGTGCGCGCTGACCATCGAGCATGCCCTGGGCCTGGGCGCCGCCCAGCAGGCCAGGGATCATCTGACTGAGACTGTCAGCGGCCACACCGGCGATTGCCAGGCTGACTTCGGCACCCGCCTCACGAGCAGGCAAGGCCTGGGCCAGGTGCCGGATCAGCAGGGCGCGGGTGGCGCTGGCCTGGATCTGCGGCAAGCCCTGGGCATTTTTTGCCAATTGATCACGCCGGGTCGCCAGCAATTCGGCGGCGACGATCTTGCGACCCAGCGGCGACTGGAAGAACTGCAAGGCGGGTGCCGGGTCGGCGAGGTTTTTGCGCAGGTGTTCCTCGGCGCGTTTGTCCATGGCCTTGGGCGCGAAACGCTGGTTGCTGTTGTTGACCAAGGCCTGGAACACCGCAGGCGGCAGGCTATCGCGATAGCGTTGCTGGGCCGCATCGAGGGCATCGGTGAAATGCGCACGTTGTTCTGGCCAGCCGGCCACCTTATATAGCTGGTCAAGGCTGTCTGACCAGGCCGGCAGGGTGCAGAACATCATGAGTAGGAATAGCAAGCGACGCATAGGGGCTCCTGTCGGCAGGCCGCTATTGTCCGTGGCCCGACGGGGCTTTGTCGAGATATCGTCGCCAGCCAAGTGGCTCTGTCGGTTTTATGGACGTATGGATACTATGCGCGTCATGCAAATATCCTCTGATCATCCGCTGCTGTTACGTATTGTCGACGATCTGGCTGCACGCGGCTGGTCGCAACAAAACATCTTTCTTCCAGAGTCTCTGACCCTGGAACTGGCGGCTGAGTGCCGTCAACGTGGGGCCGAAGGCGAGCTGGCGCCCGCGGCGGTCGGTCGAGGTCCTGCCCAGGAGGTTCGCGAAGGTATCCGTGGCGACCATATTCAGTGGCTCGAGCCTGGTCAGTCCGAGCCTTGTGACCGCTATCTGGGGTTGATGGACAGTCTGCGCGAAGCCCTCAATCGCGGGCTGTTCCTGGGGCTGGAAGATTACGAGAGCCATTTTGCGCTGTACCCGCCGGGTGCTTTCTATCGCAAGCATGTCGACCGTTTTCGTGACGACGACCGGCGCATGGTTTCAGCGGTGATCTACCTCAACCAGGCCTGGCTGCCCGAACATGGCGGTCAATTGCGCATGTATTTGAAAGACGGGGTGGAATACGACGTGACCCCGACCGGGGGCTGCCTGGTGGTGTTTCTTTCCGGGGAGGTCCCGCACGAGGTGCTGCCAGCCAGCCGGGATCGACTCTCGTTGACCGGCTGGTTCCGTCGCCGTGGCAACGAGCCCTTCTGATCATGCATAAGCTATTGGTCAGTGCTTGCCTGCTGGGCCATCCCGTGCGTTATGACGGCAAGGGTGGCGGGCCTTTCGACCAGTTGACGGCCTGGCAGCAGGAGGGGCGACTGGTGTTGCTGTGCCCCGAGGTTGCCGGCGGGTTGCCGACGCCACGTCCACCGGCGGAGATTGCGGGCGGGCAGGGCAGTGAAGTCCTCGATGGGCAGGCGCGGGTCCTGACAGTGGCCGGTGAAGACGTCAGCGGCGCTTTTCTTGCTGGCGCCGAGCAGGCGCTGCGGTTGGTGCGCCAGCACGGCATCCACATTGCCATCCTCAAGTCCGGCAGCCCTTCGTGCGGCAATTTGCTGATCTATGACGGCACTTTCAGCGGGACCAAGGTCAGCGGTGAGGGCGTTACCGCTGCCTTGCTTCGGCGTGAAGGGCTTGAGGTTTTCAGTGAGCTGGAGCTTCCGGCCGCTGCACTGGCATTGGCCAGACTGGAATCCTAGGGCTTCGGCTTCTTGTCCGGCTCGGGGCTGAACCACTTCTTCGAAAGCGCATCCAGGCGACCATCGGCCTTGATGCGATCAAGGGCTCTATCCAGGGCGCCGGCAAAGGCTGGGTTACCTTTCTGGAAGGGGATCACCAGACTCTTTTTCGGACCAACCTGCGCCTCTTCCTCAGCGGGTAGTTTGCTGTCGTGAGTCGCGTTGGGGATGACCTGCACCTGCTCGGCGAACTGGCTGGGCTGGGCTGCGCTCAGGATCAACCCCTTGAGGTGTTCGTCCGGGCCTATTGGGCGTTTTTCTTCCTTGCGTACGATCGTCAGCGCATTGGAGTAGTAAGGCTCACTGACGTCCACTTGATTCATCAGCTCGGGCGTCGCCGAGATATGGTTCAGGGCGATGTCGTACTTGCCGCTTTCCACCCCAGTCAGTAGATCGGTCGAGTCGGTCTCGATGAACGAGGGATTGACGTCCAGTTCACGAGCCAGCATGTTCCCCAGCTCGATCTCGAAACCCATCCACTCGCCGTTTTCCTTGTAGCTGAACGGGGGAGCGTCGGTTTCTATGGCAATACGCAGTTCGCCACGATCATTTACATCATCGATCAATTCGGCGTGAGCCAATGGGCTCAAGAGGGCTGTAAGCAGTATCCCTATGGTAAAACGCATCTCCGCCCCTTTTCCTGGCATTAAATTTACGTCGCCTCGACTTTTTTGGATGTCGCGGTCGAATGTTGCTTAAGACCACGCCGCAGGATAGTTGTTAGCCGATGATTTTAAATATTTTTGTAGGGCGAGCGCTCGCTGCAATTCATTGCTGAACATGTTCTGAAGCAATTGAACTATGGCAACGGGTTGTCTGAATCCAGTTTTATAGGACCACTAATTAATAGTGAATCACAGGAGAAACGAATGAAGCGTCTAGTATCGCGTGTTGCCCTTGCCGGCCTGCTGATTGGGGTATCGGCCTTGGCTGCAGCCGAAGGCCTGCAAAGCCAGGAGGCTCCGGCGGGTGCCAAAGTGTTCATCGTCTCGCCGAAGACGGTGACACGGTAGACAAAACCTTCACCGTCAGATTCGCCATTGAAGGCATGGAACTCAAGCCTGCCGGAGACCAGACCCCTAATAGCGGTCACCACCACCTGTTTGTCGATGTCACCGACGAGCCAGTTGCAAACCAGCCTTTGCCGGTCACCGACCATATCATCCATTTCGGCAAGGCCCAGACCGAAACCCAACTGACCCTCACCCCAGGCAAGCACACCTTGCAGCTGGTATTGGGTGACAAGTATCACGTGCCATTCAAACCGGGCGTCGAGTCGCAGAAGATTACCGTCACCGTCGAACAAACAGTGGCGCACAAAAAAGGGAGACCTGCAGCCTGCAGGCCTCCCTTTTTCATTTCGCGAAAAAACTCAGAACAATACGCGGGAACGGATAGTGCCCTTGATGTGCTGCAGTTTTTCTTGCGCCAGGTCTGAGTACTCGGCGTCGACGTCGATCACCACGTAGCCGACCTTCTCGTTGGTCTGCAGGAACTGACCGGAGATGTTGATGCTGTTTTCGGCGAAGACCTTGTTGATCTCGCTCAACACACCCGGGATGTTCTCGTGGATGTGCAGCAGGCGGTGCTTGCCAGGGTGAGCCGGCAGCGCCACTTCCGGGAAGTTGACCGAAGACACCGACGTACCGTTGTCGCTGTACTTGACCAGCTTCTCGGCAACTTCCAGGCCGATGTTGGCCTGGGCTTCTGCAGTCGAGCCGCCGATGTGCGGGGTCAGGATCACGTTGTCCAGGCCACGCAGCGGGCTTTCGAACTCTTCGTCGTTCGAGCGTGGCTCGACCGGGAATACGTCGATGGCTGCGCCGATCAGGTGCTTGTCCTTGATGGCGTTGGCCAGGGCGTCGAGCTCGACCACGGTGCCGCGAGCGGCGTTGATCAGAATGCCGCCCTTCTTGATGGCGCGGATTTCCTTCTCGCCGATCATCCACTGGGTGGCAGCGGTTTCCGGTACGTGCAGGGAGACGATGTCGGACATGCCCAGCAGCTCGGTCAGGCTGGCCACTTGAGTGGCATTGCCCAGCGGCAGCTTGGTGATGGTGTCATAGAAGTACACCTGCATCCCCAGGCCTTCGGCCAGCACCGACAATTGCGTGCCGATCGAGCCATAACCGACGATACCCAGCTTTTTGCCGCGGATTTCGAAGGAGTTGGCCGCGCTTTTGATCCAGCCGCCACGGTGGCAGGAAGCGTTCTTCTCAGGAATGCCGCGCAGCAGCAGGATGGCTTCTGCCAATACCAGCTCGGCGACCGAACGGGTGTTGGAGTACGGTGCGTTGAACACCGCGATGCCGCGTTCGCGAGCAGCGGCGAGGTCGACCTGGTTGGTACCGATGCAGAAACAGCCGACAGCGACCAGTTTCTTGGCGCAGTCGAAAACCTCTTCGGTCAGTTGGGTGCGCGAGCGAATGCCGATGAAGTGGGCATCGGCGATCTTTTCCTTCAGCTCGGCTTCCGGCAGAGAACCGGTGAGGTACTCGATGCTGGTGTACCCGGCGGCCTTGAGGACGTCCACGGCGGATTGGTGGACGCCTTCGAGAAGAAGGAACTTGATCTTGCTCTTATCGAGAGAAGTCTTGCTCATCTGCGTAAACCTGTGTCCCGGAGAAAAATGGCAGGAAGTGGAGCTCTCGCGGATCGGCCTGAAGCACGATTAGCGGGGTGCGTATGCTAGCATATGCACCCCTTGATACGCCCATCCCTGGCACGTGAAGAGTGCTCAGGGTGACTATGAATAGTTCGAGAGTTCTCCTGATGACCAATCCTGCCCTGATTGATGAACTGAAGACCCTGGTTGAGCCTGGCAAGGTGTTGACCGACGCCAACTCCCTCGATGCTTACGGCAAGGATTGGACCAGGCATTTCGCCCCGGCACCGCTGGCGATCGTCTTCCCGAAAACAACTGAGCAGGTCCAGGCCATTGTACGCTGGGCCAACCAGCACATGGTCGCGCTGGTTCCTTCGGGCGGTCGTACCGGCCTCTCAGCGGCGGCGGTGGCGGCCAACGGCGAGGTCGTGGTGTCGTTCGACTACATGAATCAGGTGCTGGAATTCAATGCCGTGGATCGCACCGCGGTCTGCCAGCCAGGCGTCGTGACCGAGCAGCTGCAGAACCTGGCCGAAGAAAAGGGCTTGTACTACCCGGTTGACTTCGCTTCTGCTGGTTCCAGCCAGATTGGCGGCAATATCGGCACCAATGCCGGCGGGATCAAGGTTATTCGCTACGGCATGACTCGCAACTGGGTCGCTGGCATGAAAGTGGTGACCGGCAAGGGCGACCTGCTTGAACTGAACAAGGATCTGATCAAGAACGCGACCGGCTATGACCTGCGCCAGTTGTTCATCGGTGCCGAAGGTACGCTGGGTTTTGTGGTCGAGGCCACCATGCGCCTGGATCGCGCACCGAAGAACCTGACCGCGATGGTCCTGGGCACCAGCGATTTCGACTCGATCATGCCGGTGTTGCACGCCTTCCAGAACAAGCTCGACCTGACGGCCTTCGAGTTTTTCTCCGACAAGGCCCTGGCCAAGGTGTTGGCGCGTGGCGACGTGCCTGCACCGTTCGAGTCCGACTGCCCGTTCTACGCGCTGCTGGAATTCGAAGCGACCACCGAAGAGGTGGCCAACGATGCTCTGGCCACCTTCGAGCACTGCGTGGAGCAGGGCTGGGTGGTCGATGGCGTCATGAGCCAGAGCGAGCAGCAGTTGCAGAACCTGTGGAAGTTGCGCGAGTACATCTCCGAAACCATTTCCCACTGGACCCCGTACAAGAACGACATTTCGGTCACTGTCTCGAAAGTGCCGGCGTTCTTGAAGGATATTGATGCCATCGTCGGCGAACACTACCCGGACTTCGAAATCGTCTGGTTCGGCCACATCGGTGACGGCAACCTGCACCTGAACATTCTCAAGCCGGAAAACCTGAGCAAGGACGAGTTCTTCGCCAAGTGCGCCACGGTCAACAAGTGGGTGTTCGAGACCGTACAGAAGTACAACGGCTCGATTTCGGCGGAACACGGCGTCGGTATGACCAAGCGCGATTACCTGACCTACAGCCGTTCGCCGGTTGAAATCGAGTACATGAAGGCAGTGAAGGCGGCGTTCGACCCGAACGGGATCATGAACCCGGGCAAGATCTTCGCCGTCGAGTGATCCGCTTGGCTACACGCATCAGCACTCAATAGATCCAGGAGTCGGGAATGAGCTATCAGCACCAGTATGTCGATGGAACGCGCATCCACTTTCCGCTGGGAAAAGTGGTCTGCATCGGGCGCAACTACGCCGAACACGCGAAAGAGCTGAATAATCCGGTGCCGACCGAGCCCCTGCTGTTCATCAAGCCCGGTAGCTGCGTGGTGTCGCTGGACGGTGGCTTCAAGATCCCGACCGAGCGTGGCTCGGTGCACTACGAAGCGGAAATTGCTGTGTTGCTCGGCAAGCCATTGTCGACCAACCCGAGCAAGGAAGAGGTGCTCGACGCCATTTCCGGTTATGCCCCGGCCCTGGACCTGACCCTGCGTGACTTGCAGGCAAGGCTGAAGGAAAAGGGCTTGCCGTGGGAGCTGGCCAAGTCGTTCGATGGTGCCTGTGTCCTGCCGCCGTTCGTGGCCGGCAGCAGCTTTAACGATCCGGGCGATATCGGCATCCGCTTGACCATCAATGGCGAGGTTCGCCAGGACGGCAACAGCGCGTTGATGCTCAACCCGATCGTGCCGATGATCCAGCACATGGCCGCGCAGTTTTCGCTGCAGGCCGGTGATGTGATCCTGACCGGCACCCCTGCCGGGGTCGGCCCGCTCAGCCCGGGCGATGAGCTGGTGCTCGAGCTGCCGGGCGTCAGTCGCTTCGAGAGCCGCGTGCTCTGATGACGTTGCCGCCAGCGCTCTTGGGTGCTGGCGGCGCCTTCAGTCTTTTTCCTGGTTTTACCGTTTTTTCACACGTGATTCGGATAATGCCTCATGGCCTGCGCCGGTATTTGTGTTATTAGGCGTTAAAAAATCAGGAAAAAATCATAGATGTCCACCCCTTCAAGCCCGGTCCATAACGCTTCGAGCCCTCGCAAGCGCCGCTTCTTCCTGCCTTGGTATGGGTGGCTGTTGTTGGCCGGCGTGCTGGGCTACGGGGTCGCCATCGCCATGCATTGGGATGACCGCGGCCGGCTCTGGCTCCAGGAACGCCTCGAAAGCATGCCCAAGCGTGAGGCGAGCATCTGGCTGCCGGACTATCGCTTCGATATCGATGCCAAGGTGCTGCCAGGCATGGAGGACGACGAGGCATCGGACCTTGCTTACAGCCCAAAAAGCAAAACCTTGTTCTCGGTGATGGGGAGCAACCCCTTTCTGGTCGAGTTGACCCTGGACGGCGATGTCCTGCGCAAGATACCGCTGGTCGGCTGGAGCAATCCCGAGGGAGTCACCGTGCTCGAGAACGGGCGTTTGGCGATTGTCGACGAGCGCAACCACTCGCTGGTAATCGTTACCGTCAGCGCCGATACCCAGACGCTGAACATTGCCGATTTCCCCCAATATGACCTGGGTTCATCGGCAAATCAGAACAAGGCTTTCGAAGCGGTCGCCTGGGACCCGCGTGCCGGCCACCTGCTGTTGGGTGAAGAGCGTCCGCCGGCCTTGTTTGCCTGGAAAAGCGACGGCAATGGCCAGTTGTCGGGTGAAAAGCAGAGCGTACCCTCTGAAACGCTCGATATGCGTAACCTTTCTGCCCTGGGCATCGATCCCCGCACCGGCCACACCCTGGCGCTTTCGGCAGACTCGCACATGCTGCTGGAGCTCGATGAAAAGGGTGAGCAAGTCAGCTTCATCAGCCTGCTGGGTGGATTCAACGGCCTGAAAAAAACCATCCCGCGCGCGGAAGGCGTGGCCATGGACGAGCAAGGTACGGTGTACATCGTGAGCGAGCCGGACCTGTTCTACCGCTTGCGCAAACCCTGATGCAGGCCGAACTTCTGGTGCGCAACGTTTTTTTGCGCGCCATTAAGTTTGGCTTCAGCTGCCTGTGCTTATATTCAGGCTTACTTTTCCAGGGTCAGCCTTGAATGCGTCGTTCCTTACGCCTCCCCATCGTTCTTCTGATTGTCAGCCTCCTTGGTCTGCTCTTGCTCGGGCTGGCGGGTCAGCACTATCGGCTGTTCGAACGCGCATGGTTCAACATGAAGGTCTGGTTGCATCCGGCCGAGCAGGCCATTGGTCTGGATCGCTACCAGGTGGTGCTTGAGGCGAAGGTCATCGAAGGGCTCGATGACGATATTTCGGCACTGACCTTCGATCCTGACCGCAACAGCTTGTTCACGGTCACCAACCAGCGTTCGGAATTGATCGAACTGTCGCTCGACGGGCGCATTCTGCGTCGTATCGCCCTCATCGGTTTCGGCGACCCGGAGGCGGTGGAATATATTGCCCCGGACACTTATGTCATCACCGACGAACGCGAGCAGCGCCTGATCAAGGTGCATCTGGATGACGACACCCGGTTTCTCGATGCCCAGGATGCCGAGCAACTGACGCTGGGTATCGGGCTGAACGGCAACAAGGGGTTCGAGGGCCTGGCTTACGATTCGGCGGGTAAGCGCCTGTTCGTGGCCAAGGAGCGCGACCCGATGCTGATCTATGAGGTGCATGGTTTTCCACACTACAAGGAAGAACGGCACTACTCGGTGCATGTGGTTCAGAACCAGCGCCGTGATGCCCGGCTGTTTGTGCGCGATCTTTCCAGCTTGCAGTTCGATGAACGCAGCGGCCACTTACTGGCGCTTTCCGATGAGTCGCAGCTGGTGCTGGAGCTCGATGTGGATGGCCGACCGATCAGCAGCATGTCACTGCGCAAGGGGTTTCAGGGCTTGAGCAAGAGCGTGCCGCAGGCAGAGGGGATCGCCATGGATGATGAGGGGGCGATTTATCTGGTTAGTGAGCCCAACCTGTTTTACGTCTTTCGCAGGCCGGATTGAGATCGCAAGGATCTGAAGGCCTCATCGCTGGCAAGCGGAACGCCCCCGGCCCGCTCCCACAGAGACTGTAGGTCTGCCCCATCCATTGTGGGAGCGGGCCGGGCGGCGTTCCGCTTGCCCGCGATCGACCGCAGAGCGGTCGCCGCTTACAAAGCTTAATTACGCAGTGTCTTCACGCCTTCAGCAGTCCCCAGCAACAGCAAATCCGCCGGACGCGCCGCAAACAGACCGTTCGTCACCACGCCCACGATGGCATTGATCTGGCTTTCCAGCTCCACCGGATTGGTAATCTGCAGGTTGTGCACGTCCAGAATGATATTGCCGTTATCGGTAATCACGCCTTCACGGTAAACCGGGTCGCCGCCCAGTTTCACCAGTTGCCGGGCCACGTGGCTGCGGGCCATCGGGATGACCTCCACGGGCAGCGGGAACGCGCCGAGCACAGGCACCAGCTTGCTGCCGTCGGCGATGCAGATGAAGGTCTTGGCGACTGCTGCGACGATCTTCTCCCGGGTCAGGGCTGCGCCGCCGCCCTTGATCAATGCCAGGTGTTCGTTGGTTTCGTCGGCGCCGTCGACGTAGAACTCCAGCTCGCTGACGGTATTGAGTTCGTATACCGGAATCCCGTGACCCTTGAGGCGTGCCGCAGTGGCTTCGGAGCTGGCCACTGCGCCGTCGAAGGCGCCCTTGTGCTGGGCCAGCGCGTCGATGAAGCAGTTGGCGGTCGAGCCAGTCCCTACACCGACAATGCTCTTGTCGTCGAGTTTGGGCAGAATGAAATCAACAGCGGCCTGGGCGACGGCCTGTTTGAGTTGGTCCTGGGTCATGCGGGCTCCGGAGCGGGCAGGGAAGTCTGAAAGGCTCCCAGTATAGCGGCATGTGCGGGCAAATCCTTGGTCTTGCGGTGGTCGCCCGGCGCGGCGGTGGGTTAGACTCCGGGGTCTTGCCCCTCACCGCCAGCGATGCTTTCCCGATGCTCGAACAGTACGTCAAGAAGATCCTCACCTCGCGCGTTTACGACGTTGCCGTTGAAACCCCCTTGCAGGCCGCTGGCCAGCTCTCCAAGCGGCTGAACAACAACGTCCTGCTCAAGCGTGAAGACTTGCAGCCGGTGTTCTCCTTCAAGATTCGCGGCGCGTACAACAAGATGGCGCAATTGAGCCCGGTGGAACTGGCGCGTGGCGTGGTCACGGCCTCGGCGGGCAACCATGCCCAGGGCGTGGCTCTGGCAGCGAGGGAGCTGGGTATCAAGGCGACCATCGTCATGCCCAAGACCACGCCGGAAATCAAAGTCGAAGGCGTTCGCTCGCGCGGCGGCAAGGTCGTGCTGCACGGGGATTCCTTCCCGGAAGCGTTGGCCTACTCGCTCAAACTGGTGGACGAAAAGGGCTACGTCTATATCCACCCCTACGATGACCCGGACACTATCGCCGGCCAGGGCACCGTGGCCATGGAAATCCTGCGTCAACATCCAGGCCAGCTGGACGCGATTTTCGTGCCGGTCGGCGGCGGTGGCTTGATCGCGGGTATCGCGGCTTATGTGAAATACCTGCGTCCGGAGGTCAAGGTCATTGGCGTCGAGCCCGATGATTCCAATTGCCTGCAGGCGGCCATGGCGGCGGGGGAGCGGGTGGTGCTGGGCCAGGTCGGCCTGTTCGCCGATGGCGTGGCGGTGGCCCAGATCGGCCAGCACACCTTCGATATCTGCAAGCATTACGTCGACGAGGTCATCACCGTCAGCAGTGACGAGATCTGCGCGGCGATCAAGGATATCTACGACGACACCCGTTCGATCACCGAACCTGCGGGAGCCCTGGGCGTCGCCGGGATCAAGAAATATGTGGAAATGACCGGTGCTGCCGGGCAGACACTGGTTGCCATCGACTCGGGCGCCAACGTGAATTTCGATCGTCTGCGGCATGTGGCCGAGCGAGCGGAGCTGGGCGAAGGTCGCGAGGCGATTATCGCCGTGACCATTCCAGAGAAGGCCGGCAGCTTCAAGGCCTTCTGCGAAGCCATCGGCAAGCGCCAGCTCACCGAATTCAACTACCGCTATCACACGGACCGCGAAGCGCACATTTTCGTCGGTGTGCAGACGCATCCCGAGAGTGACCCGCGCAGTGCCTTGCTCAGCAGTCTGACCGAGCAGGGATTTCCGGTGCTGGACCTGACCGACAATGAACTGGCCAAGCTGCACATCCGCCACATGGTGGGCGGGCACGCGGTGAGGGTCAGCGACGAAGTGGTGTTTCGCTTCGAGTTCCCCGAGCGTCCGGGGGCGCTGTTCAACTTCCTCAATAAGTTGGGGGGGCGCTGGAATATCTCGATGTTCCACTATCGCAATCACGGCGCTGCCGATGGCCGCGTGGTCGCGGGCCTGCAAGTCCCCGCCGATGAGCGCCACCTGGTGCCGGAGGCCTTGGCGGCGATCGGTTATCCGTACTGGGATGAAAGCGATAACCCGGCGTATCAGTTGTTTCTTGGTTGAGCGTTGGCGAGCCGTTGGCTGCTACGCTCAAGCCCATGGATTGAATGACACGGACTTTGCCCAATGGAAACCTTCACTGCTCTGAAACTGGTGCATCACGTGGGAACGCTGCTGCTGTTTGGCAGCGCTCTGGCGGTCGCCATCTGGACCTGGCGGGTGCGGCGTAGCGGAGATACCGCGGTTTATGCGCGCAACCTGCAGCGGCCCTGGCTGTTCGTCTGGCTGCTGATGGGCCTCGGCCTGCTGAGCCTGCCAATCAGCGGTTGGTGGCTGGTGCACATGGCGGGTTGGTCGTTGGGCCAGACCTGGCTGCTGGGGGCGGCGCTACTGTATCTGCTGGGGTGCGTTATCTGGCTGTTGCTGCTGGGCCGGCTTAATCGGCTGCGCGTGGCGGCGGGTGAAGGCGGCACTACGCCCAGGACTGCCTTGATACTGGCGGTGCTGGGGGCGGGGGTGTTCCTGGGGATTCTGGCGTTGATGGTGGTCAAGCCAGTCTGAGCTTGAACCGCGCCCCCACACGGAGCGCGGGAGCGTGGGGGGTTACGTGCGTAGCGTGATCACCGGCCAGCCGCGTCTGGCCGCCTCGGCCCGCAGGTTCTCGTCCGGGTCCACGGCCACTGGATGGGTGACTTGTTCCAGCAACGGCAGGTCGTTCATCGAGTCGCTGTAGAAGTAGCTGTCCTCAAGGCTGAAGCCATTCTCTTCCAGCCAGCGATTGAGTCGCGTCACCTTGCCTTCACGGAAGCAAGGTATATCGGTACTGCGACCGGTGTAGCGGCCGTCCTGCATTTCGCACTCGGTGGCCAGCAAAGTCTGCACGCCCAGTCGCTCGGCGATGGGGCCGGTGACGAAGCGGTTGGTTGCGGTGATGATTACCAGCTTGTCGCCTGCTGCCCGGTGTTTGGCCAGCAACTCGAGGCCCTTGGGCAGCACGATGGGTTCGATGCAGTCGCGCATGAAATCACGGTGCCATTGCGCCAGCTGCGCCATGTCGGTGGTGGCGAGGATTTCCAGGCAGAAGTTCAGGTAGTCGGTGAGGTTCAGCTTACCGGCCAGGTAATCCTGGTAGAACTCATCGTTGCGGGCTTTATAGGTAGCCTCGTCGAGAATGCCGCGGGCGCAGAGATAATCGCCCCAGGCGTGGTCGCTGTCGCCGCCAAGCAGCGTGTTGTCGAGATCGAATAAAGCCAGGCGCATGAAGTTACTCGCTGAAAAACTGGAAAAGGCCCACAGAATACGGACTTTTCACAACAGTGCACATAAGGTATGCAGCCTCGTTGCTGCATTCACGACCTTTGTGGAACAATGCGGGGACATGCGTTTGCGAGGTTGCCGCCGTGATCGACCCCGATGGTTTTCGCCCCAATGTCGGGATTATTCTGACGAATGATGCCGGTCAGGTGCTATGGGCTCGTCGTATCAATCAGGATGCCTGGCAGTTTCCGCAGGGAGGTATCAACCCCCAGGAGACGCCGGAAGATGCCTTGTACCGCGAGCTGAATGAAGAAGTTGGCCTGGAGCGGCAAGATGTTGAAATTCTTGCCTGCACCCGTGGCTGGTTGCGTTATCGTTTACCCCAACGCCTGGTCCGTACTCACAGCCAACCGCTGTGTATCGGCCAGAAACAGAAATGGTTTCTCCTGCGCCTGGTTTCCAATGAGCAGCGGGTGCGGATGGATTTGACCGGTAAACCGGAATTCGATGGCTGGCGCTGGGTCAGCTATTGGTATCCGTTGGGCCAGGTGGTGACATTCAAGCGCGAGGTTTACCGCCGCGCTCTCAAAGAGCTTGCCCCGCGCCTGCTAGCGCGCGACTGACGACGGAGTTCGACCCCGAGCCATGCTCAATACGCTGCGCAAGATCGTCCAGGAAGTTAACTCCGCCAAGGATCTCAAGACGGCGTTGGGGATCATTGTGTTGCGCGTCAAAGAGGCCATGGGCAGCCAGGTCTGCTCGGTCTATCTGCTGGACCCCGAGACCAACCGGTTTGTCCTGATGGCCACCGAGGGCTTGAACAAGCGCTCGATCGGCAAGGTCAGCATGGCCCCCAACGAGGGCCTGGTGGGCCTGGTGGGAACTCGCGAAGAACCCCTCAACCTCGAGAACGCCGCCGACCACCCCCGTTACCGCTACTTCGCCGAAACCGGCGAAGAGCGTTATGCCTCGTTTCTCGGTGCACCGATCATTCACCACCGGCGCGTGGTCGGCGTATTGGTCATCCAGCAAAAGGAGCGGCGCCAGTTCGACGAGGGCGAAGAAGCCTTCCTGGTGACCATGAGCGCTCAATTGGCCGGGGTTATCGCCCATGCCGAGGCGACGGGTTCGATTCGCGGCCTGGGCCGTCAGGGCAAGGGCATCCAGGAAGCCAAGTTCATCGGGGTACCGGGGTCTCCGGGGGCAGCCGTCGGTACGGCCGTGGTGATGTTGCCTCCAGCCGATCTGGATGTGGTGCCGGACAAGGCTGTCACTGATATCGAGGCCGAACTTCAGCTGTTCAATAATGCCCTCGAAGGCGTGCGCAGCGATATGCGTACCCTGTCGGCCAAGCTGGCGACGCAGTTGCGGCCTGAAGAACGGGCGCTGTTCGACGTTTACCTGATGATGCTCGACGACGCCGCACTGGGCGGCGAAGTGACCAAGGTGATCAAAACCGGCCAATGGGCCCAGGGCTCCCTGCGCCAGGTCGTCACCGAGCACGTCAACCGCTTCGAATTGATGGACGATGCCTACCTGCGCGAGCGCGCATCGGACGTGAAAGACCTCGGCCGCCGGCTGCTGGCCTACCTGCAGGAAGCTCGTCAACAGACACTGGTCTACCCCGACAACTCCATTCTGATCAGCGAAGAACTGACGCCGGCCATGCTCGGCGAGGTGCCGGAAGGCAAGCTGGTCGGTCTGGTCTCGGTATTGGGCTCGGGCAACTCCCACGTCGCGATCCTGGCCCGGGCCATGGGTATTCCGACGGTGATGGGCCTGGTCGATCTGCCGTACTCCAAGGTCGACGGCATCAAGATGATCGTTGATGGTTACCACGGCGAGGTCTACACCAACCCCAGCGATATTCTCAGCAAGCAATTTGCCGAAATCGTGGAGGAGGAGCGCCAGTTGGCCCAAGGGCTCGATGCCCTGCGCGAACTGCCCTGCGTCACCCTGGATGGCCACCGCATGCCGTTGTGGGTCAACACCGGCTTGCTCGCCGATGTGGCGCGTGCCCAGCAGCGCGGCGCCGAAGGGGTGGGCCTGTACCGCACCGAAGTCCCGTTCATGATCAACCAGCGCTTCCCCAGCGAGAAGGAGCAACTGGCAATCTACCGTGAGCAGCTGGCAGCCTTCCACCCGCTGCCGGTGACCATGCGCAGCCTGGACATTGGTGGTGACAAGGCGCTGTCCTACTTCCCGATCAAGGAAGACAACCCTTTCCTGGGGTGGCGCGGTATTCGCGTGACCCTCGACCACCCGGAAATCTTCCTGGTGCAGACCCGGGCCATGCTCAAGGCCAGCGAAGGCCTGAACAACCTGCGTATTCTGCTGCCGATGATTTCCGGCATCCACGAGCTCGAAGAAGCCCTGCACCTGATTCACCGGGCCTGGGGCGAAGTGCGCGATGAAGGCACCGATGTACCGATGCCACCGGTCGGGGTCATGGTCGAGATTCCGGCAGCGGTCTATCAGACCAAGGAGCTGGCGCGGCAGGTCGACTTTCTGTCGGTCGGCTCCAACGACCTGACCCAGTACCTGCTGGCCGTGGACCGCAACAACCCGCGGGTGGCCGATCTCTATGACTATATGCACCCTGCCGTGCTGCAAGCCTTGCAGACCGTGGTCAGGGATGCCCATGCCGAAGGCAAGCCGGTGAGTATCTGCGGCGAAATGGCCGGCGACCCGGCGGCGGCTGTGTTGTTGATGGCGATGGGTTTCGACAGCCTATCGATGAACGCCACCAACTTGCCGAAGGTGAAGTGGATGCTGCGCCAGATCAGCATGAGCAAGGCCAGGGACCTGCTCGGGCAGCTGATGACCATCGACAACCCGCAAGTTATCCACAGCTCGCTGCAGTTGGCGCTGAAGAACCTCGGCTTGGCGCGGATGATCAATCCGGCTACGCCCAAGACCCTCTAGGGATTAGGGCGCTTCGCGCCCATCGCTGGCAAGCCAGCTCCCACAAGATTACGCGGCCCTTGTGGGAGCGGGCTTGCCCGCGATGAGGCCCTCAAAATCACTACAAATCCAGCTCCACCTCCCCCAAATGCCCGCCATACGGCCCAAAACTGCGCTCAACCAACCGCCGCGAACCATCGGCGTTGACGATCAGCACGGTACTGGCACGCGTCCCATAACTCTGGCTGGCAATAAACACACTCGACAGCAGGCTTTCGGTAGCCAACCCCACCCCGGTATCGGGCAGCTCGGCGAACGGTGCCGTTTGCGGATCACTGAGCAGCGCCAGCAACCCCTCGGGCTGCGGATCGTTCAATTGCTCGGTTAGCGCAGCCCTGGCCTTGAGCACTTTCGGCCAGGGCGTATCGAGCCCGGCATTGGCCAGCCCGTAAACCCCATGCCCGAGCATTCGTGGCGTCGGGTCTGTAGCGTTGAGGTAAGCCAGCTGCTGCGCGTTGCCGACCAGCAGGTTAAACCCAGAGTACTCATCCGACCGTTGGGCTATTTCGGCCAAATACTGCTCTACCGAGAATTCCCCGCACAGAAACTGCGCCACCAGCTCACCGCGCGAGCGGCGGCCGAGCGGCTGCCCGGGGTTGCGGATATTGGTCAGCGCCGCAAACCGTCCCCCGGGGCCAACGCCCAGCCAGGTGCCCCCGGCTTCCAGATCGCGCCCGGCATACACGCCTGCAAAATCCTGCCATTGACCCAGCGGCTGGCTGGGGCGGGCATAGAATTCATCGCGGTTGGCCGCGACGATCAGCGGCTGGGCATGACCCGGTCGCCAGGCAAAAACAATTAGACACATAGGTGCTTCCCTGTGTTTTCCGCTCACTCTACGCAGAGATCGGTCGGGTATCCATCGCATCCAGTAGAGCCGAAGGCCCGCCTTCCGTTACCATGCCGGACTGATTTGGGGGGCGACAATGGAATTTCTGCTCTATCTGGTGCTGGGCGCTTGTGCAGGCGTGCTGGCCGGACTGTTTGGCGTGGGCGGTGGCATAATCATTGTGCCGGTGCTGGTGTTCAGTTTCACCCTGCAGGGGTTCGATGCGTCGATATTGACCCACCTGGCGGTCGGAACCTCCCTGGCAACCATCGTGTTCACCTCGATCAATGCGATTCGCGAACATCATTCGAAGCGTGCGGTGCAGTGGCCGATCTTTGTCTGGATGACCCTGGGCATCCTGATCGGCGCAGGTTTGGGTGCCAAGACCGCTTCGGCGATCCAGGGGCCGCTCCTGCAGAAGATCATCGGCGTGTTTGCCCTGGTCATCGCCCTGCAAATGGCCCTGGACCTCAAGCCCAAGGCCAGTCGCGGTGTGCCTGGCAAGGGAAGCCTGACCCTGACCGGCACGGTCATTGGCTGGGCATCGGCGATTTTCGGGATCGGTGGCGGTTCGCTGACCGTGCCGTTCCTGACCTGGCGCAGCCTGCCGATGCAACAGGCGGTAGCAACCTCGTCGGCTTGCGGTTTTCCGATTGCGGTGGCCAGTGCCCTGAGTTTCATGGTTCTGGGCTGGCATGACCCCTTGTTGCCGGCGCACAGCCTTGGCTTCATCTATTTACCGGCATTGCTGGGGATTGCCCTGACCAGCATGTTTTTCGCCCGTTACGGTGCTCGCCTGGCGCACAGATTGTCGCCGCGGTTGCTGAAACGGCTGTTCGCCGCACTGCTGTTCAGTGTCGGCTTGAGTTTCCTGCTCTGACAAAGGAGTCATCATGCTGCCTTACCCGCAGATCGATCCAGTGGCCTTGGCTATCGGCCCGCTGAAAATCCATTGGTACGGCCTGATGTACCTGATCGGCATCGGCAGTGCCTGGTTTCTGGCCTCCCGTCGCCTGCACGTTTTCGACCCGACCTGGACCAGGGAGAAACTGTCCGACATGGTCTTCTGGGTTGCCATGGGCGTCATTGTCGGCGGGCGCCTGGGTTATGTGCTGTTCTATGACCTGGAAGCCTACCTCGCCAACCCGGCCTTGATCTTCGAAGTCTGGAAGGGCGGTATGTCGTTCCACGGCGGCTTTATCGGCGTGATGCTGGCGACCTTGTGGTTCGGCCAGCGCAACGGCAAGTCGTTCTTCGAACTGATGGACTTCATTGCCCCGCTGGTACCGATCGGCCTGGGCGCCGGGCGCATCGGCAACTTCATCAATGCCGAGCTGTGGGGCAAGCCGACCGATCTGCCGTGGGCCATGATTTTCCCCACTGACCCGGCGCAATTGGCCCGCCATCCGTCGCAGCTTTATCAGTTCGCGCTCGAAGGCGTCGCGCTTTTCGTTATCCTTTGGCTGTTCTCGCGCAAGCCGCGGCCAACCATGGCGATTTCCGGCATGTTCGCGCTGTTCTACGGGATTTTCAGATTCGCCGTCGAATTCGTGCGAGTTCCGGATGCCCAGCTTGGCTACCTGGCCTTCGGCTGGCTGACCATGGGCCAGGTGCTCTGCCTGCCAATGATCCTCGGTGGCCTGGGCTTGCTCTGGTGGGCCTATCACCGCACACCGTCGGCCAAAGGCGCTGCGCTCTAATACGAATGGCAGGGGTTGTTCCCCTGCCTTCATCGATACAGGTAAGTCATGAAGCAATATCTAGAACTGGTCGCGCATGTGATCAAGAACGGCACCCTGCAAGAGAACCGCACCGGTGTGCGGACTATCAGTTTCCCCGGGGCGATGCTGCGTTACGACTTGCAGGAAGGTTTCCCGGCTATCACTACGCGCAAACTGGCCTTCAAGTCGGCGATCGGCGAGATGGTCGGTTTTCTGCGTGGCGTGAAAAGCGCCGCCGAGTTCCGCGCATTGGGCTGCAAGGTCTGGGACCAGAACGCCAACGAAAACGCCCAGTGGCTGGCCAACCCCTTCCGCCAGGGCACCGACGACCTGGGCGAAGTCTACGGTGTGCAATGGCGCAAATGGCCGGCGTACAAGCAAATCGACACCGGCAACCAGGCCGCGATCGAACTGGCACTCAGCCAGGGCTATCGGCAGATTGCCGAAGGTGAAGAAGACGGCCAGGCCTACGTGGTGCTGTACAAGGCCATCGACCAGATCCGCCAATGCGTCGACACCATCATCAAGGACCCGGGCAGCCGCCGCATCCTGTTCCACGGCTGGAACTGCGCCCAGCTCGATGAAATGGCCCTGCCGCCCTGCCACTTGCTGTACCAGTTCCACCCGAATGTCGAGACCAGGGAAATTTCCCTGACCTTGTACATCCGCTCCAATGACCTTGGCCTGGGCACGCCGTTCAACCTGACCGAAGGCGCGGCACTGCTGTCGCTGATCGGCCGCCTGACCGGCTACACGCCGCGCTGGTTCACCTATTTCATTGGTGATGCGCACGTCTACGAAAACCACTTGGACATGCTCAACGAACAGCTCAAGCGCGAGCCATTGCCTGCGCCGAAGCTGGTGATTTCCGACCGCGTTCCAGAGTTTGCCAAGACCGGCGTCTACCAGCCCGAGTGGCTGGAACTGATCGAGCCAAGCGACTTCAGCCTCGAAGGCTACGAGCACCATGCGCCAATGACGGCGCCCATGGCGGTCTGACTTCCCCTGCAAGCCACGGGTCAATGCCCGTGGCTCCTCCCCACATGGGAGTGTTCGCCTTCCGGCGCCGACACTCCGCCGTTGACTTCCAACTGCTGCAAGATCGCGCATTGATCGACATGGGTCTGGTCGTTGCAGCGTTGGCGCAATTCCACCAGTTGTTCCTGCAAGGCCAGCAGGCCGTCGATGCGAGTCTTGACGTGCAGGATATGCTCGTCGATAAGGGCATTGACGCTTTCGCACGGGTCCAGGGGGCTGTCGCGCAGGTTCAGCAGGCTGCGGATTTCCTCCAGGGTCATGTCCAGGGTGCGGCAGTTGCGGATGAAGGTCAGGCGCTCGACATGGGCCTGGGTGTACAGCCGATAGTTGCCTTCGCTGCGCGCTGGCGCCGGCAGCAGGTTTTCCCGCTCGTAATAGCGAATGGTCTCGACCTGGCAATCGGTCGATTTCGCCAGCTCTCCGATTTTCATCTGAAATCCCTCCCTTGAGTGCTTGACCCTATAGTGGCTACAGGGTGTTCACTTGGCAACAGGACATTTAGGGATGAACCTCATGAACCAGCCAACCTCAAGCCACGACCACTCGAAATTCACGCCTGTAGCAGTCCCGGTACAGGGTGCCGGGCACAATCACGACCACGCCTGCTGTTCAGCGTCACATGCGCCGGCGTTGATCCAGCTGACCGAGGCGGCGAGTGCCGGTTCGCGCTTGAGCAATTTTCGCATCGAGGCCATGGATTGCCCGACCGAGCAGACCCTTATCCAGAATAAGCTGGCCAAGCTGGCCGGGGTCGAGCAACTGGAATTCAACCTGATCAACCGGGTGTTGGGCGTACGCCATGCCTTGGCCGATACCGGTGCCATCGAAGAGGCAATTGCTTCGCTGGGCATGAAAGCCGAACCGATTGTCGAAGGGCAGGCTGCAGACGTCACGCCAGCGCCAGTGAAGAAACACTGGTGGCCGCTGGCCTTGTCCGGTGTGGCGGCGGTTACGGCGGAAGTTATCCATTTCGCCGAGTTGGCGCCGACCTGGGTGGTAGCGCTGGTTGCCCTGCTGGCGATTTTGAGTGGTGGCCTGGGCACCTACAAGAAGGGCTGGATCGCCCTGAAGAACCGCAACCTCAACATCAATGCATTGATGAGCATTGCCGTGACCGGCGCCGTGCTGATCGGGCAATGGCCGGAAGCGGCAATGGTGATGTTCCTCTTCACCCTGGCCGAACTGATCGAGGCGCGATCGCTGGACCGGGCCCGTAACGCCATCGGCGGTTTGATGCAGCTGACCCCGGACGTGGCCACCGTGCAGCAGGCCGATGGACAGTGGCGTGCACTGGACGTCAAAGAGATCGCCCTCGGCGCCCTGGTGCGCGTGCGCCCCGGCGAGCGCATCGGGCTGGACGGCGAGGTGGTATCCGGGCAGTCGACCATCGACCAGGCGCCGATCACCGGCGAAAGTTTGCCAGTAGAGAAGGGGGCGGGCGACAAGGTCTTTGCCGGGACCATCAATCAGGCCGGCTCGCTCGAATACCGCGTCACGGCGGCGGCGAACAACTCGACCCTGGCGCGGATCATCCACGCGGTGGAGCAGGCCCAGGGCGCTCGGGCACCGACCCAGCGCTTCGTCGACAGCTTCTCGCGAATCTACACTCCGGCGGTGTTTGCCCTGGCCATGGCCGTTGCGGTGATACCACCGCTGTTCATGGGCGGCATCTGGTTCGACTGGATATACCGGGCGCTGGTCTTGCTGGTGGTGGCTTGCCCCTGTGCACTGGTTATCTCGACACCGGTAACCATCGTCAGTGGCCTGGCCGCAGCCGCGCGCAAGGGAATCCTGATCAAGGGCGGGGTGTATCTGGAGAGCGGGCACAAGCTAGATTATCTGGCCCTGGACAAGACCGGCACCATCACCCATGGCAAGCCGGTGCAAACCGACTTCCTGGCGCTCGATCCGCTGGTGGAGGACATGGCGGTAGCCGTCGCTGCCAGCCTGGGTAGCCGCTCTGACCATCCCGTTTCCCTGGCCATTGCGCAAAAGGCTGAAGAGCAAAACGTGGTGCTGCGCCAGGTCGAGGCCTTCGAGGCGTTGGCCGGACGGGGTGTGCGCGGTGAAGTCATGGGCGAGCTTTATCACCTGGGCAATCATCGTCTGGTGGAGGAGTTGGGGCTGTGCTCGCCGCAGTTGGAAGCGCAACTCGATCGGCTCGAGCGTCAGGGCAAGACGGTGGTGCTGCTGCTGGACAAGGCCGGGCCGCTGGCACTGTTCGCCGTGGCCGACACGCTCAAGGCATCCAGCCGCGAAGCCATCAGCCAATTGCATGAGCTGGGCATCAAGACCTTGATGCTGACCGGTGACAACCCGCATACAGCCGAGGCCATTGCCGCTCAGGTCGGTATCGATCAGGCCCAGGGCAACCTGTTGCCCAGCGGCAAGCTGCAGGCGATCGAAGCGCTGTACGCCAAAGGCCACCGGGTCGGCATGGTCGGTGACGGCATCAACGACGCGCCGGCCCTGGCCCGTGCCGAGATTGGTTTCGCCATGGCGGCGGCAGGCACCGACACCGCTATCGAGACCGCCGACGTGGCGCTGATGGATGACGACTTGCGCAAAATCCCGGCGTTCGTCAGGCTCTCGCGCCAGACCGCAGCGATTCTGATGCAGAACATCGTGCTGGCCTTGGCGACCAAGGCGGTATTCCTCGGGATTACCTTTGCAGGGATGGCGACCATGTGGATGGCGGTCTTTGCCGATATGGGCGTGAGTCTGTTGGTGGTCTTCAATGGACTGCGACTGCTGAGAAAATAGAGGATGCGATGCAGGGCGTGTCATCAATGAGTTCCTGGCTTGCGCCGGCGCCTGTTTTTGCGCAGGGCAAGGCGCGAGGAGAGAAATTTGGTCATTCCAAATGAACGACGAGTAACGCAGCCCTGCGCAAAAACAGGCCCGGCCCTCCGGGTTGTGCCTGAGCGCGCGCCATGCGGCGTTGCAGCCCTTGCCAATGGAATGACCATTGGCTACGGTCTGCGCCTTGCCTGGCACGCGCTCAGGCGACAACGCAAGTCAGGAACTCATTGATGACACGCCCTAGTGCCGAGTTGAAGGCGTTCTACATGGTTGCCCGCTTGGGCAGTATTACCCTGGCAGCGAAGAAACTCGGCCTGAGCCAACCGACGGTGACCACCCAGATTCGTAACCTGGAGAGCCAGTACTCGGTGGAGTTATTCTATCGCGGCGGGCGTCGCCTGACCCTCAGCGACGACGGCGCGCGCCTGCTGCCGATGGTCAAGGTACTGTTACAGCAGGAAGCTGATATCGAGTTCTTTTTGCGCAACAGTGGCCAAGGGCAGGGCGCCTTGCGCATTGCTGCGACTGCCCCGTATTACATACTCGATCTGGTGAAGATATTTCGCGAGCGCCTGCCGCAGATCGAAGTGTCGGTGGAGATCGGCAATTCGCAGCAAGTGCTCGAATCGCTGGAGGATTACCGGGTCGACTTGGCGGCATCCTCGCAACTGCTCGATGATGCCCGGTTAGTGCGTCGGGTACTGGGTACCGATCCGCTGGTGCTGGCGGTGCACCGCAATCACCCGCTGGCGGCGCAAGCGTCGGTGCCGATCACCGCGCTGGCTGGTCACTGTCTGTTAATGCGTGAACCTGGCTCGACGACACGCAAGTTGACCGAAGAGATGCTCCGTGACGCCGGGGTATCGGTAGGTGCGCTGCTGGAAATCGGCAGTCGCGAATCGATTCGCGAGGCGGTGTTGCGCAATATCGGTATCAGCATCATTGCCCGGCATGAGGTGCCGCACAATCCGGAGTTGCGGGTGCTGACGCTCGAAGGTGCTCCACGGATTTATGAGTATTTGTATTGCTTGAAAGAGCGGCGGCAGGCGCGGTTGCCGGCGGCGTTTCTTGGCCTTGCGCAGGAGGTTTTGGCGCTGGAGTCCTGATCACAGACCGCGTTGCCTGCATCGCTGGCAAGCCAGCTCCCACAAGGGTTTAGTGCCAGACATACCATTTGGGAACACCGCTCATCCCTGTGGGAGCTGGCTTGCCAGCGATGAGGCCCTCAAGACTTTCTCATACCCAAAATCTGCCAATACCACTATCGGCAGCTTTTGCCCCACTGCCACAGGACGTACGCAATCACGCTCTAGGATGGCCCTCATCTGCTCGGTGAGGTCTACCCATGAACAACGCGATCGCAAACCCTGGCGCACACATGAAAGTGCGCGGCATCCACAAGCGCTTCGGTGCATTCACCGCCCTCAATGACGTCTCCCTCGATGTGGCCGCCGGTGAGCTGGTGTGCCTGCTGGGGCCGTCCGGTTGTGGCAAGACCACCTTGCTGCGCTGCATCGCCGGGCTCGAGCGGCAGGACCGGGGCGAGCTGTATATCGGCGAACGCGACATTTCCACCTTGCCGCCTCAGGCACGCGACTACGGGATTCTGTTTCAGTCCTACGCGTTGTTTCCCAACCTGACGGTCGAAGCCAACATCGCCTACGGCCTGTCCGGCAGCGGTCGCGACGAAGTCCGCCAGCGCGTCGGGCAGATGCTCGAACTGGTCGGTCTGTCCGGCAGCGAGAAAAAATTCCCCGGCCAGCTTTCCGGTGGCCAGCAGCAACGCGTCGCCCTGGCCCGTGCCTTGGCGCCGGCACCCTCTTTGTTATTGCTCGACGAGCCGATGTCGGCACTCGATGCCCGGGTTCGCGAGCACCTGTGCACCGAGCTGCGCCAACTGCAGCGCCAGTTGGGCATCACCACCCTGATGGTGACCCACAACCAGGACGAGGCCATGCTGATGGCCGACCGCATTGCGGTGATGAACAACGGCCAGGTCGAGCAGTACGCTACCCCGCAAGAAATCTATGACAAGCCGGCCACGCCCTTCGTGGCGGAATTCGTCGGCCAGGGCAACTGGTTGCCGTTCCAGCGCAGTGGTGACAGCCACGCGCAAGTCGGTGCGATGAACATGCGCCTGGCCCCCGGCACAGGGCCTGCTGCCAGAGGCCGCTTGTTTTGCCGCCCCGAGGCAATCAGCGTCAACCCGCAGGTACACGAGGAAAACCTGTTCCCGGCGCGGGTTCGCGAGATCACTTTCCTCGGGAATCGCTGCCGCATGAGCTTCGAGCTCAATCAATTGCCGGGTCATGCACTATTGGCCGAAGTGACGCCCGAATCGATGCCGCATCTGGGCTCCCAGGATATCTGGGTCGCCTTGCCTCCGCGCAGCCTGCAGATGTTTGCCTGAGATGGCCGGGCAAATCGTCGCACCGGTCGCAGGCAAGGTCGTAGCGCAAAAAAGCCGGACGTCCCTGGGGGATAGGCTGTTCGTGGTGGGCGGCAAAGTACTGTTGCTGGTGTTGCTCTGTGTCGCGGTGCTGATGCCCTTGCTGGCGATCTTCTGGCGCGGCTTCAGCGCCGAGGATGGGCAAGGTGGCGGATGGGCCGCCGCCCGCGAACTGGTGACCAGCGCCAACTTCCACTGGTTGCTGGGCAACAGCCTGAAAGTTTCCTTCAGCGTCGCGGCCATCGTCGTGCCCGTGGCCTATCTGTTCGCCTACGCCCTGCAACGCACGCTGATACCGGGCAAGACCGTCTGGCGCGGGATTTCCCTGCTGCCACTGCTGGCGCCATCGATGTTGCCGGGTATCGCGCTGGTGTATTGGTTTGGCAACCAGGGCCTGCTGCGCGGGTTGTTCGATGAAAATATCTACGGCTTCTGGGGCATTGTCCTCGGCGAGGTGATCTACACCTTCCCCCATGCATTGATGATCCTGCTGTCGGCCTTGTCGCTGGCCGATGCGCGCTTGTTCGACGCCGCATCGAGCATGGGCGCAGGGCCCTGGCGAGCATTTCGCAGCATTACCTGGCCGGCAACCCGGCAGGCGGTGTTCGCTGCCTTCTGCCTGGTGTTCACCCTGACCATCACCGACTTCGGCGTGCCCGTGGTGGTGGGTGGTGATTACCAGGTGCTGGCGCTGGAAGCCTACAAGGCGGTGGTTGGCCAGCAGCAGTTCGGTCGCGGGGCCTTGATCGGCATGGTCTTGCTGCTGCCAGCGCTGTTCAGTTTCGCTGTCGATGCCTGGCTGCGCCGTCGTCAGGGCGATTCCATGAGCGGCCGCGCCCAGGTTTTCCAGCCGGTGCCTTCGCGTCTGCGCGATAGCGGCTACATGGCCTTCGTGTTGCTGGTCTGTGCGGTGTTGTTGCTGGTGTTCGGCATGGCGGTGTACTCGTCGCTGGTCAAATTCTGGCCATACAACCTGTCCCTGTCGCTCGACCATTACCAGTTCGATGAAACCGCCGGCGGTGGTTGGCTGGCCTATAGCAACAGCTTGACCATGGCCGTGGGCAGCGCCCTGATCGGCAGCGTGGTGATCTTTACCGGTGCCTACCTGATGGAAAAAACCTCAGGCCTGCGCGGGCTCAACCTGGTGCTGCGCATGCTCAGCTTCGTGCCGATGGCGGTGCCAGGGCTGGTGTTGGGCCTGGGCTATGTCTTTTTCTTCAACCTGACCGGCAACCCGCTGCATGTGTTCTACGGCAGCATGACGCTGCTGGTGGTGTGCACCATCGCCCACTACCTGACCACGGCACAAATGACCGCGACCACGGCGCTGCGTCAGCTCGATGGCGAGTTCGAAGCTGCCGCCCTGTCGCTCAAGGCGCCGCTGTACCGGCACTACCTGCGTGTAACCGTGCCGATCTGCCTGCCGGCATTGCTGGACATCATCCGCTACCTGTTCGTCTCGGCGATGACCACGGTGTCGGCGGCGATCTTCCTCTACAGCCCCGACACGATTCTTGCGGCGGTAGCCGTCCTGAACATGGACGACGCCGGCAACGTGGGGGGCGCGGCGGCCATGTCGACCCTGATCCTGCTGACGTCTGCAACCGTCTCGCTGCTGCTGGCCGGCGCCTCGCGCGGCCTGCTGCGCCGTTCCCAAGCCTGGCGCCAGACCGCGCCAGGTCAATAAACCTTTACCCACCTGTACTGATCAAGGAACTGCACCATGTTCAAGCCACTTGCTCTTGCCGCTGCTGTGCTCACTGCTTTCAGTCTGCAGGCCCATGCGGCCGACACCCGGTTGACGGTCTACACAGCCCTCGAGGCTGAACAGCTCAAGCGCTACAAGCAGGCCTTCGAAGCGGCCAACCCGGATATCGAGATCAAGTGGGTGCGCGACTCCACCGGCATCATCACCGCCAAGCTGCTGGCCGAGAAAGACCGCCCGCAAGCCGATGCGGTCTGGGGCCTGGCGGCGTCGAGCCTGGCGATTCTCGACCAACAGGGCATGCTGCAAAGTTACGCCCCCAAGGACCTCGCCCAGATCGGTGGCAACTACCGCGACGCCGCCAACCCGCCTGCCTGGGTCGGCATGGACGTCTGGGCAGCGACCATCTGCTTCAACACCATCGAAGCCGAGAAGCAGGGCCTGACCAAACCGGTGAGCTGGCAGGACCTGACCAAGCCTGAGTACAAGGGCAAGATCGTCATGCCCAACCCGGCGTCCTCGGGCACCGGCTTTCTCGACGTGAGTGCCTGGCTGCAGACCTTCGGCGAGAAGCAGGGCTGGCAGTACATGGATCAATTGCACCAGAACATCGGCCAGTACGTGCACTCGGGTTCCAAGCCGTGCAAGTTGGCAGCGGCAGGGGAATTCCCGATCGGTATCTCCTTCGAGTACCCGGCCGTGCAGCTAAAGCGCCAGGGCGCACCGCTGGACATCGTCCTGCCGAAGGAAGGCCTGGGCTGGGAAATCGAAGCCACCGCCGTGATCAAAGGCACGCCGCACGAAGACGCTGCCAAGCGCCTGGCGGACTTCTCGGCAAGCCCGGCTGCGATGGACCTGTACAAGGAAAACTTCGCCGTGTTGGCCCAGCCGGGCATCGCCAAGCCGCAGACCGAACTGCCGGCCGACTACGAACAGCGCCTGATCAAGAACGACTTTGCCTGGGCGTCGAAGAACCGCGACAACATCCTGGCCGAGTGGCGCAAGCGCTATGACGGCAAGTCCGAGAAGGTGGCTCAACAGTAAATCCCTGCAACGCCCTATCGCTGGCAAGCCAGCTCCCACAGGTATGTGCGACGCCTGCCCCTGTGGGAGCTGGCTTGCCAGCGATAGGGCGTTGCACAATATCAGGACATTCTGATGACCAACCAAAGCGACATTCTCATCGTCGGCGCAGGCATCCTCGGCCTGTCTCACGCCTACGCCGCCGCACGCCGTGGCCTGCGCGTTCGGGTGTTCGAGCGCAGCGCCACACCCCTGGGCGCCTCGGTCCGCAACTTCGGCCAGGCCCTGGTCACCGGCCAACCCCCTGGGCAAATGCTCGAACTGGCCAAGGCCAGCCGCCCGATATGGGCACAATGGGCGCAACAGGCAAACTTCAAACTCAAGCGCAACGGTTCGATTCTGTTCGCCCGTACAGAGGAAGAAGAAACATTGCTGGAGGCGTTCTGCGCAGGCCGAGCGATCGAACATGGATACCGTGTGGAGCTGTTGCAGGGCGCCGCGCTCAACGATCTCTACGGCGGCCGGTTCCGTCATCACCGTGCAGCCCTGCGCGGGCTGGACGATCAACAGCTGTATTCACGCGAAGCGATTCCGGCGCTCATCCGCTATCTGCAAAAGGAGTTGGCGGTCGAGTTTCACTTTTCCACGCTGGTGCGCGAAGTCGAGCCAGGGCGTGTGATCAGCACCGCTGGAACCTTTACTGGCAAGCAGGTCGTGGTTTGTTCCGGGCATGATTACCAAACACTTTTGGCCGAACCACTGGCGCAACTGGAGCCGCAGATTTGCCGCTTGCAGATGCTGCGTGCGCGTCCCGAGTTCGAACTGGACCTTCAGCATGCTCTGCTCACCGGTCTGAGTTGCGTCCATTACGGCGCGTTCGCAGATCTACCCGAGGCCAAGGCCCTGCAGGCGCAAATCCAGGCGCACAGCCCGCATTTGCTGGCACATGGCATTCACCTGTTGATCAGCCCGACACCCCACGGCGACCTGATCATCGGCGACTCCCACGACTATGGCCAGGATGCCTCGCCCTTCAATGCCGAGCAGGTCGATGAGTGGATGATCGCACTGGCCGAGCAGACCCTGGGTGGCCGCATCAAGGTGGTGGAACGCTGGCAGGGCGTCTACGGTGCAAGGGGGCCGGGGCCGTTCTCGTTGCTGCAGGTCGCCCCTGGCTTGAATGCGGCGTTGATGCACACTGGCGTGGGCATGAGCGTCGGCCCGGCGTTGGCCGAACAGCACATCGCCCGTTTGCTCGGTGAAACAGACAAACAATAAGAGAGAACCTGATGATAAGAACCCCCTCGCAGATCGTCGACGAAGTGTTTGCCCTGTACCAGCGGCATGGTGATGCCGACTACATTGGCGAGCCGGTATCGCAACTCGAGCATATGTCCCAGGCCGCGCAGCTGGCGTTGGCCGAAGGCTACGACGATGAAGTGGTGTTGGCAGCGTTTTTCCACGATATCGGACACATTTGCGAGAGCGATGAAGGCGGCATGGGCGGCTATGGCGTAGTCAGCCATGAGCGGGTTGGCGCTGATTATCTGCGTCGTTGCGGTTTCAGCGAACGCATGGTGCGGCTGGTGGAGTATCACGTTCAGGCCAAGCGCTATCTGACGCTGAAGGAGCCGGGCTATTACGAGCGGCTTAGCGAGGCCAGTCGGCGTACCTTGGGGTATCAGGGTGGGGTGATGACGCCTGATGAGGCGGCAGCGTTTGAGCAGGATCCGCTGTGTGAGGTGAGCTTGCGTATGCGGCAGTGGGATGAGAGGGCCAAGGAGATGGCGGTGCCGGTTATTGATTTGCATGTGCTCAGGGACAAAGCTGAGCGTTTGTTGAATTAGATTTTTTTGTTGTCAGGTTGGGCCTCATCGCGGGCAAGCCCGCTCCCACAGAGATAGTCCGCGTTGTCGCTATCTCCTGTGGGAGCTGGCTTGCCAGCGATGGCGGCCTAAAGCTCTTGCGCCAGAGCTTCGAGCTGCTCCTGCCGCTCCGCCTGGCTCAAGCGCACCTGCGGATTAAGCGAAGACCACTGTGGATGCGCCCGAGCCTTGCTCAACGCCTCGGGCAATTTACCCTCGCGCCAGCTTTTATCCTGCGGCGTAGCCACCTTGATGCTATCCATGGCCGCATGGCGACGCACGTTCAGCGCCTCAAGCAATTGCCGTTGGCGCAGGGCGAGCAGGCGCAGCACGCTGTCGTCGACCGTCAACTCCCGCTGGCCCTTGAGCTTGCCGAGCAGGCGCGAACCATAGCTGCGCGCGGTCTGCAGGGCACCGCCGGCCAATGCTCCGGCCAGTGCAGCCGCGCCCAGCGTCAGGCCACCCACCAGCAAGTCGACCCCGGCACCGGCTGCCGCACCCGCTGCTATACCACCACCGACCCGCACACCCAATTGCTTGAGCGTCTCGGGGTTGAACAGATCGTCGCCCCAGCGGCCATCGAGCAAGGGCAGGTCGCTGGTGGCAGCATCCTGTTGGCGAAACGCATAGAGTTTGAGCAAGGCTTCGACACAGCGTTGCTCGCGCTGGCGGATGTCCTGGCGCAGCGTGTTGATGGCAGCGATTTCCTGATCCAGCTCGGCGACCACGCTGCGCCGGTAGGCCGCGCAATCGAGCAACAGTTCGGCGATTATGCGCCGTGCGCTCTGCAGGCGGGCCTCGCGCTGGGCCTGCTGGTCGTCGATCAACCGTTGCAGCGCGGGGCGGGAATTTTCCAGGAGCAAGGCCAGGCTTTCGTAAAGACGCCGCTCGCCATCTTCGGGCGGTGCCACGCTGTCGAAACGCACCAGTGCATGCAGCCCGAGGCGGGCCAGGGCTTCGCGCCAGTCACCCTCACGATGGTCGTCGCTGGCAACAAAGTTGAGCACCGGCAACAGCGGTTTGCCGCAGCTCGCCAGCACCTCCAGTTCATCCCGGTACTTGGCCAGCACCGGTTCACGCGCATCGATCACATACAGGCCGACATTGGAGGCGAGCAGTTGCCGCAAGACCTTGGCCTCCTGCTCGAAACGTTGCCGGGCCTCGCTGCCCTGGAGAAATCGCTCCAGCCGCGCCGGGCCGTCCAGCCGTTCGCCGGGTCGCTCCAGGCGTTCGAGGTAGTCGAGCAAGGCAATGGCGTCTTCAAGGCCGGGGGTGTCGTAGAGTTCCAGCAGGGCCTGGCCATCGACTGACAAACGTGCGCCTTCGACATGCCGGGTGGTGCTCGGCCGATGGGACACCTCACCGAAGCCGACATCGCGGGTCAGGGTGCGCAACAGCGAGGTCTTGCCGACATTGGTGTGGCCCACCACTGCAAGCTTCAAGGGGTTAGTCATGCCCGCTCTCCAGCCAGGTCAGGGGAGCCGTGTCGGCGAAGGTCAGTTCCAGCTTCTGCAGGGCGTCATGCCAGTCCCCCAGGCGTTCGGCGTCCAGTGCCTGGCCCACGGGGGCTTGCAACAGCCAGATCCGCGTGGCCCCGGCGTAGCGCGCCAGCTCGGCCAGCAGTGCCAGGCTGCCGCGATCAGGGGAGCGTCGCGGGTCACAGGCAACCACAAGTCGCGCGGGTGGGAAGCGGGTCATTTGTTCGAGCAGCTTGTGCCGGGACTCGCGACTGTCCAGGACGCCGGCGTTCATCACGCTGTCGGGCAGCTGCGGCGGCCAGGGGCGTTGATCGTCCAGCTCCAGACCGACCAGCAAGGCACCGGCGCTCTCGCCCTGGGCCACGGTGCTGGTCACTTGATGCAACTGCTCAGGTGCTTCATCGTTGACGCCAAGGCGTTCACTGCTGGGCATCAACGGTTCGCGCAGTTGGCTGTAACTCGGCAGCTTCAAGTCCAGGCCGAGGCGGGCGCGACCACGCTGCCAGCGCCAGAAGCAAAAAGCGGCGAGCAGCAGTCGCGGCAGGATGCCGTACACCACCAGCACTCCGACCAGCCAGGCAGCCCAGGCCTGCCGGGCGTTTTCGACTGCCAGGGCACTGTCGCCGCTGGCGCGGATCATGCTCTCGTCCGGGACACTGAAGCCGAGCAGGGCGGGCAGGGCGCCCAGGGCCTGGGTCAGGTGGACGAAGGTGTCGGCACCCAGGATGGTAGTTTCCCAGACGAACCCGTAACGCCGGGTGGCCAGCAGCATCAGCAGGACCACCAGCGCACTGCTCAAGGCCAGTAACCAGAGCAGGTGAACGAGAGTGCCCAGCAGCCAGCGGTTGAGCCGCTGGCGTTGCAACAGCAGCACCATGGCTGGCGCCAGGTGTGCAGCCTGAGCATCGCGCGCGAGTTTCTCGCTGAGCCACAACCACAGGCGCCCGAGGCTGGCAGCGTGTTCGCCGGCCATCAGCAGGCCCAGCGCCCAGCCGAGCAGTAACAGCAGGTTCAACCCGAGCAGGCTGCCCAGGGCCCAGAACACATTGACCGGTTGGTTGCCCAGGGCAGCGAAGGCGAGCCCGGCGCCGCTGAAAACGGCCAGGGCCAACAACACCATCAGCGCCAGGCGCGCGCCTTGTTTCCAGTGGGTGAGCCCGGCGAGCAAACCGTCGCGCTCGGCCAGCCAGAGGGCACGGTTTTCGATGCGGGTTGTCAGGTCGCCGCCCAGGTTGCGGGCGCGGCGGTTGGCTTCAAGGTCTTCGAGGGGGCCGGCGTGTTCTTCACGCAGGCGCACTGCTTCGGTCAGCCAGAGTTTTTCCAGGGCAGTCATTGCAGTCGCGAGCATCCATTGATCGAGTCAGCCCAGAGCATAACCCAGGCGCGGGCTGATCGAGAGGCGATGCTCTGGTATCCTCGCGCACATGAAGACATCCCTGCCCCTGAGCCTGATCGCGGCACTCGCTGAAAACCGCGTGATCGGCATCGACAACCGCATGCCCTGGCACCTGCCGGGGGATTTCAAATACTTCAAGGCCACGACCCTCGGCAAGCCGATCATCATGGGTCGCAAGACCTGGGATTCGCTTGGCCGGCCACTGCCGGGCCGCCTCAACCTGGTGGTCAGTCGCCAGCCGGGGTTGCAGCTCGAAGGTGCCGAAGTGTTCTCGTCCCTGGATGCAGCCATCGTCCGGGCCGAAGCCTGGGCACGTGAGCAAGGCGTCGATGAGCTGATGCTGATTGGCGGCGCGCAGTTGTATGCGCAGGCGCTGGAGCAGGCCGATCGCTTGTACCTGACTCGCGTGGGCCTGAGGCCGGAGGGGGACGCCTGGTTCCCCGAGTTCGATGAAAGCCAGTGGAAGCTGACCTCGACCGTGGAAAACCCGGCGACTGCCGAGGCCCCGGCCTACAATTTCGAGGTCTGGCAGCGGGCGTAAAACCGGCAAACCCATGGCCGGCAGCACGATCAGCGCGGGCCGAACTCAAGGTCACGATCGCGCTTCCACAGAGTTACGCAATGTGGGAGCGGGCTTGCCCGCGATTGGGCCTCGAAGAGGCCCCTCCTGGCCTTCCAGAAATACGTCCTAGGAACTATCCTGCGCAAGCTGTCGCCTGCGGATGATTGTCCGATCCACGTCACGGGGCTACCTTCGCTCAGTCGCTGAACCCAGCGATCGGGCGTGAGAACCCGGTGATCGTGGCGTGCAATAGCGCCGTTATGGCAGCTCTGCGCGGGCAGGTTCGCGCCTGGCCGGTTTCCACGTTCATCGGTTCTCACCCCGCGCATGGCTGCCACCCATTCCCGTGAGAAGGAGGGTGGCAGTACCTATCAAACGTGGAGAACCTGTACATGAAGAAAATTGTCCCCGACCCACCGTTCACCCTCGGCAAAACCACCACCACCCCATTCGGCACCTGCGACGCCGGCCACGCGCCATTGTTCGCGGTACGCGATGGCATTGCGGCTGAAGATGCGCTGATTCATGCTTCGTTGCTGTTACGTGGCGTCTGCGACACCACCAGTGCCTGTTGCCAACAAGCCAGCCGCCTTGAGCAAAACGGCTTGCTTTGGTCCAGCCTTCACAATGCCGAAATGGCCAAAGCCTTGGTTGATGCCGTACTCGATGGTATGCAAGTCTGAGCGCCGTTCACAAATTCCTGTAGCCGCTGCCGCAGGCTCGGTGCGCCGCTGCGACGCTCGCCTGTGAAACAGGCGCAGGATCTCAAGATCGCCGGGGGCCTTTCGGCCCCAGCGCAGCCTTCGGCAGCGGCTACAGGGTCCGTCTGCATATTTCGGGAGCCATAAAAAAACCGGCGCCTGAGCGCCGGTTCTTCATTGCCGTAACGACTTACAGCCCGTCGAGCATCGCCTTGTTACGCACAGCACCCTTGTCGGCACTGGTCGCCAGCAGGGCGTAGGCCTTCAGCGCAGTGGTCACTTTACGCGGACGCACTTCAACCGGCTTCCAGCCCTTCTTGTCCTGCTCGACACGGCGGGCGGCGAGTTCTTCGTCGCTGACCAGCAGGTTGATCGAGCGGTTCGGGATGTCGATCAACACCTTGTCGCCATCTTGCACCAGGCCGATCGCACCGCCGGCAGCCGCTTCTGGCGAAGCATGGCCGATGGACAGGCCCGAGGTACCGCCGGAGAAACGTCCGTCGGTGAGCAGGGCGCAGGCTTTGCCCAGGCCCTTGGACTTCAGGTAGGAAGTCGGGTAGAGCATTTCCTGCATGCCCGGGCCGCCTTTCGGGCCTTCGTAGCGGATGATGACGATGTCGCCTTCCTTCACTTCGTCGGCGAGGATCCCGCGCACGGCGCTGTCCTGGCTTTCGAAGATCTTCGCGTTGCCTTCGAACACGTGGATCGACTCGTCGACGCCGGCGGTTTTCACCACGCAGCCATCCAGGGCAATGTTGCCGTAGAGCACGGCCAGGCCGCCTTCTTGCGAATAGGCGTGCTCGAAGCTACGGATGCAGCCGTTCTCACGGTCGTCGTCGAGGGTTTCCCAACGAGTCGACTGGCTGAACGCGGTCTGGGTAGGGATACCGGCCGGGCCTGCCTTGAAGAAGTGGTGCACCGCCTCGTCGTCGGTCTGGGTGATGTCCCACTTGGCGATGGCTTCTTCCATGCTGCGGCTGTGCACGGTCGGCAGGTCGGTGTGCAGCAGGCCGCCACGGGCCAGCGAGCCGAGGATGCTGAAGATGCCGCCGGCGCGGTGCACGTCTTCCATGTGGTACTTCTGGATGTTCGGCGCCACTTTGCATAGCTGCGGCACGCTGCGCGAGAGACGATCGATGTCGCGCAGGTCGAAGTCGATCTCGGCTTCCTGGGCGGCGGCCAGCAAGTGCAGGATGGTGTTGGTCGAACCGCCCATGGCGATGTCGAGCATCATGGCGTTCTCGAACGCCTTGAAGTTAGCGATGTTGCGCGGCAATACGGACGCGTCGTTCTCGCCGTAGTAGCGCTTGCACAGCTCGACGATGGTGCGGCCGGCTTGCAGGAACAGCTCTTCGCGGTCGCTGTGGGTGGCCAGGGTCGAACCGTTGCCCGGCAGGGCCAGGCCCAGGGCTTCGGTCAGGCAGTTCATCGAGTTGGCGGTGAACATGCCGGAGCACGAACCGCAAGTCGGGCAGGCGCTGCGCTCGTATTCGGCGACTTTCTCGTCGGAAGCGCTGGAGTCGGCGGCGATGACCATGGCGTCGACCAGGTCCAGGCCGTGGCTGGCCAGCTTGGTCTTGCCGGCTTCCATCGGGCCGCCGGAAACGAAGATCACCGGGATGTTCAGGCGCAGGGCGGCCATCAGCATGCCGGGGGTGATCTTGTCGCAGTTGGAAATGCAGACGATCGCGTCGGCGCAGTGGGCGTTGACCATGTACTCGACGGAGTCGGCGATGATCTCGCGGCTCGGCAGCGAATAGAGCATGCCGTCATGGCCCATGGCGATGCCGTCATCGACCGCGATGGTGTTGAATTCCTTGGCCACGCCGCCGGCGCGCTCGATTTCGCGGGCGACCAGTTGGCCCAGGTCCTTGAGGTGGACGTGGCCGGGTACGAACTGGGTGAACGAGTTGGCGATGGCGATGATCGGCTTTTTGAAGTCGTCGTCTTTCATCCCGGTGGCACGCCACAGGGCGCGCGCGCCGGCCATGTTGCGGCCGTGGGTCGACGTTTTCGAGCGGTAATCAGGCATGTAGCACTCCGGGCGGCTAATCAGTATTCGTAAGGGAGTGAGCTTCTCTTGTCCTTTGCACGGGCGACAGGTGCTCGCGGGTGCGGATGAAGCCGGTGACGCTACGGGATCGCCGCGCGCTCGGCCAGAGCTCATAAACCCGCCGGGGGATGATTGGCGATGAATGGGGCCGATTCTACACGGCTGGAGGCGGGAAGGAATGGTGCTGCCGATCAGGAGCGCGGAATGTCGCTGTTTCCGGACAGTATGCGAAAAGTCAGGAGCAATCCGGCCAGGCCCAGAATGGTCAATCCAACCCCTAGATTTTGATCCAGGTTGTCGCTCGCAATGGTGACCACTGCACTGATAATTCCGCCGAAAATGAACAGGATTGTGTTGCTCAGGGACGCGGCCGCGCCCGCGTTATGGGGAAATATGTCCATGGCGCCGGAGGTTGCAGCTGGGCGGACGATGGTAGTGCCGACTGTGCAGATGATCATCGGCAGTAAAATGGTGATCAGCGACAGATGAAGAAGGGTGTTAAGAGCAAGCACGACAACACCGGCAACGTTGATCAAGCTCAAGCCAATGATGATTTGTGCCGTGGACTTGATGTGGCGGTGGAGCAAACCGGCGCAGATGCCACCTACGACGTAAGCGGCCCCATAGATCAACAGTGCCAGGGAGAATTCGTACTGGGACAATCCGAGGTGCTTTATCAGCAAGATGGGTGAAATGACGATGAATGAAAAGTGACAGGAGAAGGCAATGGCTGATAGGAGTGAGTAAGCTAAAAAGTACTTATTCGTAGCAATGGTTTTGTAGGAGTTGAGCGGATTACATTTGCTATTTGTTTTTTTCGGTAATGGACTGTTCAGAAACAAATAGGCCATAGCAAAAATGATGGCGGCGATAGCTATGAAAATGTAGAAGCTCCCTTGCCAGTTGAGCACTTGTTGTAAATAGGCGCCTGCCAATGGCGACGTCGAGATAAAAATGCCGCTGGCGGTGGTGAGTAAAATCCGTACTTGGGTTCTCTCTTGGTCGTTGAACATATCCTGGACCAATGCGTGCGTCAGAACGAAGCAGCCGCAGCCTATGGCTTGCAAGAATCTTGAAAGGACAAAGAAAGAGAACGTCGAGGCATAAATACAGCCAATTGCGCCAAGAATTGAGACGATCAAGCCCGTCAACAACAGACCTTTGCGACCTATGGCATCCGAAATAGGTCCCAGAATCAACTGGGATAGCGAGACGCCAATTGCAAACAGGCTGACGGAGAGGGCGATGTTTGGTAGGGGCGTGCTGAAGTGCGCGGAAATTGCGGGGAATGAGGGCAGTATTACGTCAAGTGGAAATACACCGAGTAGTGACATCATAAGAAGCAATGCTAGTGCAAAGAATTTCAAGGTGCAGGTTTTCGACGTTCTCATTTCGAGGGAGTTTTCATTCATCGATGATTCCTTCCGCGATAAAAATATTTCTATAGTGGTTGCTGTCCAACATCCCAGACTTTTTGATGGCCAAAATTGTTGATGTGGCTCCGCTTTGTATGGCCTTGGAAGTAATTTTGTTGTCGCTTAAGTGTCCCAGGATTTCTGTGGTTACGCCTACAGGTACACCGGCAATTAAAAGACTTTTTTCTAGCCAGGGGATGTCTGTTTTAAAATATATTTTTATTATTTTTGGAAGCGTAAGCGCTGTAAAATCTCTTTGCTCGCTTGTCATGTTCTGCCAGAAGTGCATGAAGACTATTGTAAAATAACGACAGTGCTTCGCTTCGTCGTATAAGTGATCGCGGAACATCATATAGACAGGTGTGACCAGTTGGTCGTTGGTGATGGATGAAAGTTCCTTGGCTATGATGGTTTCGGAAACGAAACCTGCGAGAAAGTAAACGAGATCAATGTTTTTCGCGTCGACGGTGTTGATGAGCTCAAAAATAGCGTCAATTCGTGCAGGAGATGAAATAAAGCGCTTGTATGCATAGCGCTTAGCCACTTGCTCGGCGAGTTGATCAGAGAAGAGCGCGTGGTAACCTTCATCGGTGTAAAGCTGAAGTCCTGCCGCTCTCATTTCTAAGGGCGGTATTATACCGAGTGAGTCATGTACGACTATTTCAACGGCCCGATTGACTATTTTGTGCTCAAGGATGGTGGTGTAATCCAAAAAATAGACCAGGTGACTGGCAAGTAGCTTCCGGATGCTGTCGGGGTCGGCGCTTTTGAAAAAAGGATGCTGTAAATAAGTGAGCATGGCAGGCGGGAACCAATCTTTTTTCATGATTTCGGCATCGGTCAGTGCATGAATATCGTATGCGTTGGGGCGTGAGCGCACCGAGGAGCTCTGATCCCAGTCACCTAACGTGGATGGTAAAGTCTGCCGCTGGTCCGCAGAAACATTATGTTTATGTGTCTTCATGGCACTGCTCTTGTGTTTTTAGGAGGGACTTGAGCTTTTCGGAAATAATTTCACCATTGCTGTATCCGGCAGCTACGAAAAAAAAGCAATTGTTCGGATGGGTTGGGCAGAGGGATGATTTTTTCAACACTGCTTTCGTTTATTGCTCCTGTTAGCCAAGTGCTAAGCCCCAGAGCAGTGGCTACTAGCTGAAATGTCTGAGAAATATGGCCAACTTCTATCAAGGCCATTCGGTAAGCACGAGAGTGCTCGTACTTCCACCACATTTTGTCAAATCTGGAGGTCAGAAATATTCCGAATGGAAGATTGTTGCTAAAATGCTGCCCTGAGAGTAGCTCTCCGAGATGAACCTGATTTGAGCAGTTCAGAAGACTTAAAGCGTGAGACTTGGGGTTGTAGTAATAGACACCGGGTTTGAGTCCCTCGACGTTGCGCGCATACAGGTAACCTTCCGCTGAGTTTAAACCACCGCCCGAAGGGCTACTACGACGCAAACACAAGTCCGCTGGTAGTAGATGGTTTCCGCTTTGGTTTCTTTCTTTCAGGTAGCCCAATGAAAAGTACAGCAATGTACTTATATTTTCCAGAGTCACTGGCCTGTTGAGGAAGACCCTGCGGGTAGCTCTTTGCGTCAGTGCGTCTGTAAGGTTCAAATGGCAAAGAGAGTTTGACGGCAGAGGCAATTTTAGTAGGGGTGATTGAATTGTATCGAAGTTTTCGCAAGGCACGCTAGTCGAAAGAACTTCGTCGCAGTGTGCAAGGTAGTGTGTTGCCCATTCATTTTCGTCGATGGGGGTGTTTTCGTATGGGATGTCCTTAGTGCCTATGTGATATATTTTTGACAGGATGTCCCAGCCCCAGTCAGTGTAACGCCCCGTATCTTTAATAAGTACGCCGTATTTCAAGAGAGCCGCATCGATTTCATTTGTGTCATCGAAGATTGAAATGTCCTTTACGAGCCTGAAAAAGCGATTTTGATAACGGGGGGTTAACTCGAATTGCTGATGGTTTTTATAATCCCATAGGATCGTTGCGGGTGAGCGTGGAAGGATAAATAGAAAGGGATTTATGTGCATTGAAAGCCTCTTTGATCAGACTGTTAAGATGGGCTGGTAGCCGGCACTCCCAGCTCATCTATTTTTCAATGCTTATTTAGAACGCACCAAGCAGTGCAGGTTGGCGATTTTTTTGGATTCCATAATGATGGTTTTCATTTTTGATTCCTCAGTTTTAGTTTTGATTGCCACTGTTGTAGTGGCCACTGAAGAATAGTCTGCAACAATTAGCTGTACAGGTGGAAATTTCCTGGCGTCATGTAGGATATTTCCGGGAGTGGATGCTGTTGAGCAGGACTGGATAGTGTTGAATGTTGCTTGCTGATCTGCTCGTTTGTGTCCACTCATCGCGAGATTTATTAACGCGAGAGGGGATTGGAAATTCTTGATTCAGTCAGGGGAGTTCTTTCGGGCCCCTCAAGCAACGAGTCGATCAAGGCGCGAACTATTTCGATCTGCTGGATCGTTCCCAGCACCAGAGCCTTGTCATTCAAGCTCAAACTGTCGGCCGCTTCCCAGGCTGTGGCTTCTGCGTAGCCTAGAAGTGCCGAGGCATGTGTTAAGGCTTCTTCGGCGACAGCCTGGCGGCAGCTGCTACAGAGGTCGGGGGGTATGGGCCTGTAACAGCTGCCGAAGGCTGCGTCAGGCCCGAAGGGCCTTCGCTCTTAGCTGTTGGGCAACAACCGGCAGGTAATGCTCTTGATATAGCGAGTCTCTGGAATCGCCGGGTGCACCGGATGGTCCGGGCCCTGGCCGCCGCGTTCGAGCAGCTGGATGTTGCGGTCCAGGTGGCGGGCGCTGGTCAGCAGAATGTTCTGCAGGTCGTCTTCGGGCAGGTGCATCGAGCAGGATGCGCTGACCAGGATGCCGTCCTTGCTGAGCAGGCGCATGGCTTGTTCGTTCAGGCGGCGGTAGGCAGCTTCGCCGTTTTTCAGGTCTTTCTTGCGCTTGATGAAGGCGGGCGGGTCGGCGACGATCACGTCGAAGCGCTCTTCGGCGGCTTTGAGTTCCTTCAAGGCTTCGAACACATCACCTTCGACGCAGGTGACTTTCTCGGCGAAGCCGTTCAGCGCGGCGTTGCGCTCCACGCCGTCGAGGGCGAAAGCCGAGGCGTCGACGCAGAAGACTTCGCTGGCGCCGAAGGCACCGGCCTGCACACCCCAGCCACCGATGTAGCTGAACAGGTCGAGTACCCGCTTGCCCTTGACGTAGGGCGCCAGGCGCGCGCGGTTCATGCGGTGGTCGTAGAACCAGCCGGTCTTCTGGCCTTCCATGACCGGCGCTTCGAACTTCACGCCGTTTTCTTCGAGTGCGACCCACTCCGGCACCAGGCCGAAGGCGGTCTCGACGTAGCGATTGAGGCCTTCGGCATCGCGCGCGGCGGAGTCGTTCTTGAACAGGATGCCGCTGGGCTTGAGCACCTGGATCAGGGCAGCCAGCACGTCATCGCGGTGTTGCTCCATGGTGGCCGACGCCAGTTGCACCACGAGAATGTCGCCGAAGCGGTCGACGACCAGGCCCGGCAGCAGGTCGGAATCACCAAAGACCAGCCGATAGTACGGCTTGTCGAACAGGCGCTCGCGCAGTGACAGGGCGACGTTGAGGCGGTGAACCAGCAGCGACTTGTCCAGTGGCACTTTGATGTCGCGCGACAGCAGGCGTGCGCAGATCAGGTTGTTCGGGCTCATGGCGACGATGCCCAGCGGCTTGCCGCCGGCGGCTTCGAGCACCGCCTGGTCGCCAGCCTTGAAGCCATGCAGTGGGGTGGCGGCTACGTCGATCTCGTTACTGTAGACCCACAGGTGACCAGCGCGCAGGCGGCGATCGGCATTGGCTTTGAGGCGAAGGCTGGGCAGGGACATGAAGTCGCTCCGGAAAAAAGAGCGAGATTATAGCGCGTCAGCCGGGTTGCCGGCCCGGCCGACGACAAATAGCAGGTTCAGCCGCCCATGGCTTCGATCAGTTGCTTGCTGAAGGCCGGAATGTCAGCGGGCTTTCGGCTGCTGATCAGGTTGCCGTCGGTGACGACTTCCTGGTCGACCCAGAACCCCCCGGCATTGGTAATGTCATCCTTGAGGGTTTTATAGCTGGTCATGGTCTTGCCCTTGACCAGGCCAGCAGACACCAGCAGCCAGCCGCCATGGCAGATCACCGCGATGGGCTTGCCTTCGGAGTTGTGCGCCTTGATCAGTTCCTGTGCAGCCGGGATGCAGCGGATCGTGTCGGAGTTCTGCACGCCGCCAGGCAGAACGATCGCGTCGTATTCATCGATGTTCGCGGCTTCAAAGGTCTTGTCGACATTGAAATCGTCGGCCGGTTTGTCGTGATTCCAGCCTTTGACCTTGCCGGCGTTCTGGGAAAGGATGTCGACTTTGACACCGCTTTTTTCCAGGGCCGCCTTGGGCCCCGTCAATTCCACTTGCTCGAAGCCATCTGTGACCAGAATGGCAACGCGTTTGCCGTTCAATGGTTGGGTCATGGGGGTCTCCACATTAACAAACATTTGCATAGTCGGACCCGGCAGGACGATAAAGTTCCTTGCACAGGGCATAGTTATTGTCCGATCCGCCCCTTGCAGGGTTAAAATCGCCGTTCAGCCCCGAGTGTCCCGTCATGTCCCAAGCGCTTTCCGCCGAACAGATTCAGCAGGCTTTGCAAGGCATCAGTGTGCCGCCTCAACCGCAGATCATGGTGGATCTGCAGATGGAGCAATACATGCCCGACCCTGATCTGGAGGTGATCGCCCGCTTGATCTCGCAGGATCCGGGGCTTTCCGGGGCCTTGTTGAAGCTCGTCAACTCGCCCGGCTACGGCTTGGGCAACAAGATCACGTCGATACAGCGCGCGGTGAACCTGCTCGGTAGTGGCTCGATCATCAACCTGATCAACGCCCAGTCGATCAAGGGCGAGATGACCGACGAGACCATCGTTACCCTCAACCGCTTTTGGGATACGGCTCAGGATGTGGCAATGACCTGCCTGACCCTGGCCAGGCACATCGGCTTTCAGGCCGTCGACGAAGCCTATGCGCTGGGCTTGTTCCACGATTGCGGCGTGCCGCTGATGCTCAAGCGCTTTCCCGATTACATGAGTGTGCTGGAAAAGGCATACGCCGATGCCGGCCCGGACAAGCGAGTAGTGGATACCGAAAACCAGCTGTTCAGTACCAACCATGCGGTTGTCGGCTATTACACGGCCAAGTCGTGGCGCCTGCCTGAACACCTGAGCAACGCCATCGCCAATCACCACAATGCCAAGGCGATTTTCAGCGACGAGACCACGGCTAACGGCCAGCTGAAAAATCTGCTGGCGATCCTGAAGATGGCGGAGCACATTGGTTCCTCCTACCGGGTACTCGGCAACCAGACCGATGACCATGAGTGGAACAGCATTGGCCATTGGGTGCTCGATTACGTCGGTCTGTCGGACTACGACTTCGAGAACCTCAAGGCAACCATCCAAGAATCGGGTAGCCACTGATTTCCCATGCCTGAATTACCAGAAGTCGAAACCACGCGGCGCGGCATTGCGCCCTATCTCGAAGGCCAGCGCGTCAATCGCGTGATCGTCCGTGACCGGCGCCTGCGCTGGCCGATCCCGGAAGACCTCGATGTGCGCCTGTCCGGGCAGCGCATCGTCAGCGTGGAGCGTCGGGCCAAATACCTGTTGATCAATGCCGAGGTAGGCACGTTGATCAGCCACCTGGGCATGTCCGGCAATCTGCGGCTGGTCGAGGTGGGGTTGCCGGCACTCAAGCACGAGCATGTGGATATTGAACTGGAGTCCGGCCTGGCCCTGCGCTACACCGACCCCCGGCGTTTCGGCGCGATGCTCTGGAGCCTCGACCCGCTCCATCATGAACTGTTGCTCAAGCTCGGGCCGGAGCCGTTGACCGAGCTGTTCGATGGCGAGCGTCTGTTCCAGCTTTCGCGGGGGCGGGTCATGGCGGTCAAGCCGTTCATCATGGATAACGCGGTGGTGGTCGGTGTCGGCAATATTTATGCGACCGAAGCCCTGTTTGCCGCCGGTATCGATCCGCGTCGCGAGGCGGGGAGCATTTCCCGTGCGCGCTACCTTAAGCTGGCGGTCGAGATCAAGCGCATCCTGGCCCATGCCATCGAGCGTGGCGGCACCACCTTGCGCGACTTTATCGGCGGCGATGGTCAGCCCGGGTATTTCCAGCAGGAACTGTTCGTCTACGGGCGTGGTGAGGAAATGTGCAAGGTTTGTGGCAGTACCTTGCGTGAAGTCAAACTGGGCCAGCGCGCCAGCGTGTATTGCCCGCGCTGCCAGAAATAGTCCTGGCCGACACATCCGGTAGCGGCGCCACACCGCCGCGAGCCTGACAAACGGCCCTGAGCTGATAGAGTGAAACGACACTGTTTCACGCTATCGGCAGAAGGATCCTGCATGAACCCGTTACGCACGCTCTCGATCATCATGGCTTTGTGTGTGAGCCTGCAGCTCTTGCCTGTGCAGGCCGACGTCGCCCAAAGCGGCAGTGGCGATCCCGCCTACCAGCTCCAGAATCCTCCCGCCTACGCCATGCTCGGCGACCTGCCCGGGCGTCTGTGCCTGGGCAGCGACGGTGCACAGCGCCAGCAGGAGACCAGGCAGCAGTGAACGAAAGCTCAACGCCTGGCGCATCCAACGCTCCTTCCCTGGATCTGGGCTTATGCCTTGCCGGTGATTTTCCGGTATTTGGCCATCAGCTCTTCTTGAGTTTCCGGATGGGCTTCATCGAGTGGGATGCAGTCGACCGGGCATACCTGCTGGCATTGCGGCTCGTCGTAGTGGCCGACGCATTGGGTGCAAAGGTTAGGGTCGATCACGTAGATCTCTTCGCCCTGGGAGATGGCAGCGTTCGGGCACTCGGGTTCGCAGACGTCGCAGTTGATGCAGTCGTCGGTGATGATCAGGGACATGGGGACTCCGGCCAGGGTTCAAGGCCCAGGCATATGAAAACTAATGCGTACAATTGTGCCGCATTAGCGCCCGCAGTGCACGCGGGCGCGGCTTTCATGCGTCGGATGTCAGCGCTTGAAGCGCTCGGTCAGGGCATCGGCCACGATAGGGTGGACGAATTTGGTGATATCGCCGCCCAATGCCGCTATTTCGCGGACCAACGTCGAGGAAATGAACGAGTAACGCTCCGACGGCGTCAGGAACAGGCTTTCGACGTCCGGTGCCAGCTGGCGGTTCATGTTGGCCAGTTGAAACTCGTACTCGAAGTCGGAGACGGCGCGCAGGCCACGCAGGAACACATTGGCATTCTGCTCCTTGGCGAAATGTGCAAGCAGCGTGGAAAAGCCGACCACTTCGACATTGGGCAGGTGCTTGGTGACCTCGCGAGCCAGTTCTACACGCTGTTCCAGAGGGAAAAGCGGGTTTTTCTTCGGGCTGGCGGCGACCGCAATGATCACGTGGTCGAACAGGCGCGAGGCGCGTTCGACCAGATCGCCATGGCCCTTGGTAATAGGGTCGAAGGTACCTGGGTACAACACTCGGTTCATCGCGTCGTCCTGGCGGGAGTGCGTTGGGGATTCGGATGGTATCGCAGCATGAACGGTCGGCCAAGTCGCGCGATACGGTAGATCGGACTATAGACAAGGCGAACAATCCTTGTCATCAGGCTGTACGCAGCCTTTGTGCCAGGGCCGTGGCCAGTTGCGCGCTCAAGCCATAGACCGACAACTGCGGGTTGGCGCCGATGCTGGTCGGGAACAACGAGCCGTCATGGATCGACAGATTTTGCAGTTGGTGGTGGCGGCCGAGGCTGTCGGTCACCGCCCGATTCGGGTCCTCGCCCATGGCGCAACCGCCCATGACATGGGCGCTGCCCAGGCGAGTGCGGTACAGCTCCAGGCTCAGGTTGTCGATCATCTGCTGCGCTTGCGCCAGGGTCGATCTCTGATTAGCGAATGAACAGCTTGAACACCAGCTTTTTCAGGGCTTTGCCATAGGGTGGATAGATCAGGCGTGCGGCATTGAAGCGCTGTTTGATCAATACGCTCTTGGCCTTGCTGAAGGTCAGGAACCCTTCATGGCCGTGATAGTGGCCCATCCCCGAGGCACCGATGCCGCCGAACGGCAGGTCGTCCTGTGCCACATGCAGCAGCGTATCGTTCATGCAGGCACCGCCGGAATGGGTGTGGTCGAGTACCCGCTGCTGCTCGGCCTTGTCATAGCCGAAGTAATACAGCGCCAGTGGCCGAGGACGCTGGTTGATGTAGTCGAAGGCTTCTTCGATCTGGCTGTAGGGCACGATCGGCAACAGCGGACCGAAAATTTCATCCTGCATGACCCGCATATCGTCGTTCACGTCGAGCAGCAGGTGCGGCTTCATGGCGCGGCCCTGGCGTTGTTCCTGTGGGTACAGGTCGATGATCTTGGCGCCTTTGCGCCGGGCGTCGTCCAGGTAGCCATCGAGCCGGGCCAGGTGCCGTTCGTTGATGATCGCGGTGTAATCCGGGTTGTTCGCCAGGTTGGGGTAGAAATCGTTCACCACCTGGCGGTAGGCCTCGACGAAGCCTTCGACGCGCTCTTGCGGCACCAGCACATAATCGGGGGCGACGCAGGTCTGACCGGCGTTGAGGGTCTTGCCGAAGGCGATCCGTTCGGCAGCGTCCTTCAACGGTACATCTGTCGATACGATCGCAGGCGACTTGCCGCCCAGCTCGAGGGTGACCGGTGTCAGGTTCTCTGCCGCGGCGCGCATGACATGTCGGCCAACGCTGGTAGCGCCGGTGAACAGCAGATGGTCGAATGGCAGTTTCGAGAACGCCACGCCGACGTCGGCCTCGCCGAGCACTACTGTAATCAGATCCTGAGGGAATACACGTTCGAGCAGGGTCTTGAGCAATTGCCCGGTCGCCGGTGTCGCCTCGCTGAGCTTGAGCATGACCCGGTTGCCGGCCGCCAGGGCGCCGGTCAATGGCCCCATGGCCAGGAACAGCGGGTAGTTCCACGGCACGATGACCCCGACAACACCCAATGGCTGATAGACCACCTTGGCTGCAGCGGGCTGGAAGGCCAGGCCGACCTTGCGCCGCGAGGCTTTCATCCAGCCCTTGAGGTGCTTGCTGG